>JBIPMZ010000053.1:0-11058 GCA_044376165.1 Cyanobium sp. | reverse complement strand
AGCCTGTGTTGCGGCCAGCAATTTGTTTTCTGAAACAGAGTTACCAAGCTCAATACTCACAAGATCGCTTGTCAATGGAATTAAGGCCAATGTCTCTGCTGTCTTTCTGAGGAAGAAGGTTGCTGTATACAGGTTGCACTGAGTCGCCTCCGGACTCTGTTCTTGAGCTGCCTTCCACTCGGCATATTGCCTCTCCTTTGTTGCAAGGGAGTTCAGTGAGTCATCACTGACTGAGAGAATCTCCAGCAGCTTATCCTTGTCGCTAGTGCGACTGGCTTGAATCGTAAAATCAAGTTGGCCTTGCAGGCCACCCAACTTGCCAGAGCTGGTATTTCTTGCGGCACTATTTGAAGACTTTAATCCGCTGCATGAGCTAGTAGCATCACCTTGTAAGGGCTTATAGGCTCCATCGGGGATTCCCATCTTGATGGCTTCTTGAGAAGTCAGGCCCACCAGCGAATCGCCGCACTGAATGTGGGCATCGAGGAAGCTGAGCGGCTTGCCGGGATCCACCGCTTCGATCCAGAGCGCCACCTTGCACAGCTCCACCGCCATCGGGTTCTTGTCGACCCCGTAGATGCAGTGGGCTACCACCTCGCGCAGGCACTCCTGGCGCAGCTCCTCGCTGGGCTCCTCATCACCGGCGCGGATGCGGGCCAGCTCCAGGGCCAGGCGCCTTGCGGCCGCCAGCAGGAAATGGCCGCTGCCGCAGGCCGGATCCAGCACCCGAATCGCCAGCAGCGCCTGCTCCTTCTCCTCCGGGGTTGAAGCCTTGCTGAGGCGATCGGCAATCACCGGCAGCAGGGCCGACACGATCAGCAGTTGCACCAGCTGATCCGGCGTGTAGTAGCTGCCGGTGGTCTTGCGGTCGCTGCCAGCCCCGCCGCCATAACTCAGCTGCCAGCTGCCGCCGGCGCGTTCCAGCTGGGGATGGAGCTCCAGCAGCCCCTCGTACACGCTGCCCAGCTCTTCGGTATTGAGGTCGCGGTAGTTGACGCGGGTAAGTGTGTCGCCGGCCTGGAACCAGCCGATCGCCCGGATCGCCCGCAGCAGAAAGCGGTTGGCCAGTTCGCATGGCTCCAGCGCCTGGCATTGCGGCTCGGCGAATAGGCCCCCCAGTCCAGGCAGTCCCAGCGGTGAGCGGCTCTGGCGCAGCTGCAGGAACACCAGCTTCTGGGTCTGCCACAGATCGCCATAGGGGCCCCCCGAGGCGCTGCGGCGGATCGCCAGCTCCCGCAGGCGGCCCACGCTGTAGCCCTCCCGGTAGATGCGGCGGCGCGGATCCTCCTGGCCCAGGGTTCGGGGGAACAGCAGGTCGCGGTCTTCCGCGGTGAACAGAAACAGGAAGCGATACACCAGCCGCAGCAGCTGGCGGTGCAGCTCCTGGCCGCTGAGAGCGCCACTGGCCAGCTGGGAGCGCAGGGCCTCGTTCTCGGGATGCTGGAGCAGGCCATTGCCCAGGGCTTCGAGGGCCTGCTGCACGCCGTTGCGCAGTTGCCCCAGCACCCGCTCGCCCGCCTCCTGCGCCTGCTCCTTCCAGGCATCGAGCACGCAGCTACCCGTCTGCGGATGGCGGAAGCGGCTGGCGTGCAGCAGCAGCCACAGCACCGCAAACTCAGCGTGGAAACCGCCCTCCACCAGCAGCTCCAGATCCACCGCCAGATAGGCCGGCTTCACCAGCGAGGGGTTGTCGTGCAGCAGCCGCAGCCGATCGCCCGTGAGCAGCAGCCCCCAGTTGGCGTTGTCGTCGGCATTGAGGCATTCCTGCAGGCAGCTGTGCGGAGAGCGGCGGCGGCCCTCCTGGCCGAACTGGCTGCTGCCCTTGTCGAGCTGATCGGCCGCGATGCCCCGCAGGATTACGGGGACGGCGCCCTCAAACGCCCGGTGGGTGATCGGGAAGTGGGCGTCGCCGTGTTGCCAGCCGCTGCAGGGTTGCAAGTCCGGCCAACCCAGCACCTCGCGCAGGAGGCGCTGGCCGCAGTGCAATCCGGCCGTGCTCTGCGCCGCCCGCTCCCGCAGATCTCGATATTCCTCCCAGATTTCCTTCAGCCGCACCCAGGCCGCGTCGATCCGCTCCCGCAGCCGTTCCCCCTTGGCCAGGCCGTAGTCGGCCTCCTTCTGCAGGGGGGCCTGCAGGCGGGCCACCTGCTCCAGCAGCGAACCCGGCAGAAGGCTGCCCTTGAGCTCGATCGCCTGGAAGCTGACGGTGGCGGTGCTGCGGGGCATGGCGCAAAGGGTGGGCGGAGACGGGAGGGGGCGTGTGCTGGGCGCTGGATGGGACTGCTTGAGATCTGGTCAGGGCTGACAGACTGGCCAGAGATCCGAATCAGCCAGGAGGACTGGCGCGATGGCCACCCTGACCCTGCACGACGTGCCTGAGGAGCTGGTGGCCGGCCTGGAGCAGGTCGCACGTGCTCATGGGCGCAGCCTCAACAGCCAGGCCCTCGAATGCCTCAGCCGCGAGCTGAACAAGCAGGCCAAAGCACTGGCCTGGCTGAAGGAGGTGGCAGAGCTGCGCGCTCAGCTGCCGGGTGGTCCCATCCCGATCGAGGATCTTGTTGCCGCTACGGAGAGGGATAGCCATTGACTGTGGTTGTCGACACGAACGTCGTCGCTGCCTTGATGCTGAGGACGGAACAGAATCCTGTTGTGGCCGACTGTTTTGTTCGCGATTGTGACTGGCATTTGCCTGTCTTGTGGCGCTCAGAGTTTCGGCATGTGCTTTTGAAGTACGTACGCGCCAACCTGTTTTCGCCAAGCCAGGTCTCAGCCATTTGGATGAGCGCGATGGGGCAGCTTGCAAGCAATGAACACAGCGTCGACGGCCACCAGGTCCTCGACCTGGCCATTCGCTTTGGCTGCTCCAGCTACGACGCTGAGTATGTGGTGTTGGCCAAGGAGCTGAACTGCCGGCTGCTGACCTTTGACCGCAAGCTGCTGCAGCTGTTTCCGGATGTGGCGCTGAAACCGGGTTCATAGCACTGGCGCTGGTAACAGCACGATCAGGCCGATCACATCCACCGGCAGGCTCGGTTCACAGCGGAAGCGCATCCGCAGCGATTCGCCCGAACGCAGCGAGGCCTCGCGCACCCGGCGGTGGTCTTCCTCCGCCAGATCGGCACGCCGCTCCGCCAAGGCCGCCAGCGCCGGCTGCAGCCCCTCAAGTTCGGCCACCGCCTCCTGCAGCCACTGCTGGCGCTGCCCCGGATCGAGGTTGCCGCTGGCGGGGGCTTCCAGCAGCTCCAGCGCTGCGGCACCCTCCAGCGGCTCCAGTCCATCGCCGGTGACCCGGGCGGTGAGGCATTCCTCCACCAGCAGATCGGGCAGGGCCTCGTACTGATTGCCCGTCCAGCGCGACTGGTGCAGCTGGTGCCGCAGCCGCAGCACCAACACCTGGGTGCGCTTGGCCACCGCCTTGGTGCGGATCACGGAGGCCCGGGCCGCCAGCTCAGGCTCCAGCCCGCTGAGGGCCCGCTCGGCCACGAAATCGGCCAGCTCCACCACCAGCGGATGGGAGCGGCTGAGCAGCTGGCAGCCCTGCTGCTGGCTGCCGTCGCGGGTCGGTGAGCGGAAACTGAAGCGCAGCTTGCCGCCGAGGTCGTGGTTGCGCAGGCGCTCGTTCAGGGCCTGGCGGTTGTCCTCCAGGCGGGTGAGATCGAGCTCCCAGCCTCCGCCCGATGGCAATGCCCCGATGGGCAGATTCAGGCGGCGGCAGGCGTTGAGCACCAGCCGCTCCACCGCATCGGCGCTGCCGAGGGATTCGCGGGTGCGGTTCCATTCGCGCAGGGCTTCCTCCGGCTTGAGGCTGCGCTGGGCAAAGATCGTGCGGGTGGCCTTGGCGTTCTCCTTGGCGCTCTGCCATTCGGCGTCAATCACGGCATCCAGGTCCGATCCGGACCCACCGAATCCAGGCAGGCCGAGGTTGAGGAACCCCTGAATCGCCTTAGCGGCCTTGCCAAAGATCCCGCCCAGAACCGCCTGGGTGATGGTGTTGGCGTTGCCGGGGATCGGCACGCTCACCCCCAGCTCCTTGCGAATCGTCTTCTCCTTTTCGAGGATCACCGTGCGGACCCGCTCATCCACCGGGTTGGAGTCACCGCCGTGCAGCATCAGCGCCCGCACCGCACTGCGGGCCTGGCCAAAGCGATCCACCCGCCCTTCCCGCTGTTCATGGCGGGTGGGATTCCAACAAAGGTCATAGTGCACCACCGCATCGAAGCTGTGCTGCAGGTCGATCCCCTCCGAGAGGCAGTCGGTGGCCACCAACACCGGCACCTTGCCGTTCGCCAGTTCGTTCTGCAGCTCGCGGATGCGCTCCACCCGCTCCTCCGGTGGCAGATCGCCGGTAACGGCCATCACCACATGGGCTCGCTTCGGCAGTTCCTCCTCCAGTTGCTCGGCCAGGTAGTGGGCGGTGGGCCGGAAGCGGCAGAAGATCACTGGCCGGAAGCCCTCCGCCAGCAGCCCCTTGAGCTCTTTCAGCAGCTGCTTGAGCTTGGGATCGTGGGCCTTGCCGCGCAGGCGATCCGAGCGCTCGATCAGATCCCTCAGCAGCCCGGCATCGGCCGACTCCGCCAGATCGGCCCCCGGGGCGGCTTCTTCTGCGCTGAATTCTTCTTCTGCGCCGTCGAGCACGGCGAGCGTGGCCATCGCTTCCAGGTCATCGGCCAGCTCGTCTTCGCTGGGGGCGGAGGCTGGATCAGCACCGTTCTGGAGGTTGAACAGCTTGGTGCGCAGGGAGGCCGAGGCGGCGGCGGGGCTGCTGCTGACGCAGCGCAGCAACGCCAGAGCGGCCCACCAGCTCATCCGCTGGCGCAGCTTGCTTTCGCCAACGCTCCGCTCCACCAGTTCACGGGCATAGGCCAGCACGTCATCGAACAGACGGCCCCAGTCGCCACTGAGGGTGTAGGTGGCCTCACGGGTTTCACGATCGGGGAAGTCAGCGCCCTCGGTGCCCCACTCCTCTCTGAGATCAAGCCGGCGACGCTGCACGAAATAGTTGCCCAACTCAGCGCGCAGCTCCTTGCGGCGCTGGCCCTCGGGCATCTCGCTGAGGCCCTCGAACTTGGGATCGAGCAGCCCGAGCAGGTTGTCGAACGCCTCCTTGTCGCCGCTGTGCGGTGTGGCGGTGAGCAGCACCAGGTGGCGCTGGGGATCAGCGGCCAGGCCCCGCAGCAGCTCATAGCGCTGCTGGCGCCCGCCCCCCCTGCGGGCCGCGCAGGTGTGGGCCTCATCGACGATCACGAATTCGCCGCAGCTGCGCAGGAAGCCTTCGCGGTTGCGGTCGCTCTTGATCCAGTCGAGGCTCACCACCGTGAACGGGATCACGTCAAAAATCGACTTGCCCGCCGGCAGGCCCCGCTCCAGCTTCTGGGCCGTGCCGGGCCGCACCACTTCCGCCGCCAGGTTGAACTGGCGGATCATGTCGCTCTTCCACTTCTCACACAGGTGCGGCGGGCAGATCACCGTGATCTTGCGGATCTCGCCGCGATCGAGCAGTTCCCGGGCGATCAGCAGCGCCTCCACCGTCTTGCCGAGGCCCACCTCATCGGCGATCAGCACCCGGCTCACCTCCTGCTTGAGCGCCATCAACAGCGGCACCAGCTGGTACGGCCGCGGCTCCAGCGCCACATTGCCGAGGCAACGGAACGGTCCCGCACCGGCTCGGAGCTTGAGCAGCAGCGCATCGCGCAGCAGCAGTGCCGAGCTCTGGGAGCCGCTGAGGGCCGGATCCGGCAGGGCAAAGCTCGCCGGCTTCACCTGCTCGCCTTCCAGCGGCCAGAACAGGGTGGCGATCGTCTGATCCCCGCCGCCCAGGGGCCGCAGCCGCAGCACCTGGTCCTGCTTCTCCACGCGGCTCTGAGGCAGCGTCACCCACTCCCGCCCCCGCACCTTCACGATCGAGCCGGGGCTGGGGATGTCGGGCAGCGCGGCAGGCTGGTTAAGGGTGGTGGTCATGGCTGGGCCTC
The DNA here is from genome assembly GCA_044376165.1 of Cyanobium sp. Taxonomy (GTDB): domain Bacteria; phylum Cyanobacteriota; class Cyanobacteriia; order PCC-6307; family Cyanobiaceae; genus Cyanobium. The sequence goes on along the minus strand of JBIPMZ010000053.1, from coordinate 5,089 downwards.
CTTGCCGAACAGCTGCTGGTGCTGGGCAAACACAGCATCAAGGGCTTCTCCCAGATCCAGTCCTTGGGGTTCGGGGCCGGTGGCGGGGCCTCCTGACGGCTGCTGCGGTGCTGGAGGGGGGCTGCTGCCACCACCCTTGCCTTCCCCGAACAGCCAGGCGTGCTCGCGGAACACCGCTGGCCATTCCTCGCCGTGCTGGTCGAACACCACCACGCGGATGCCGGCATCCTTGAGCTCCCGGCGTTTCTGTTGGTCCAGCCGCTGTTGCAGAGGCTGCTGGTGGTGGGGGCCGTCGATGAACACCAGCGCCCCAGCCTCGCGGTAGGTGAAATCAGGCGTCACGAAGTGGCCGCTCACCTCTTTCTGGGCGTCATCGGGCAGGTGATGACCCAGCCGGAAGGCTGTCTCCAGCCAGAGGCTCTCCAGGCCGCTCTGACAGAAGCCACGCAGCCGCTCCAGCCGCTCGCTGCGGCTGTCGGTGCCGCCCTGACCCACCAGCTCACCGCGGGCCAGATCCAGCAGGAACTGCTTGAGCTCCGGGGTGCGGCGGTCGATCCGGTCGTGCTCGCGCTGGTTGTGATAGCCGAGCAGGCAGCGGTAGCAGGCGGCCTCACACTCCGGATCGGCATCCTCCAGGGCCGCTTCCAGCACCGGCAGTGGGTCGCTCAGCCGCCAGTGGCACACCTCCAGGGCTGTGCGCCCCAACTGCCGCAGCGCTGCGGGGCTCTCCACCAGGCGGCTCAGCACCCCGGCCCCACCCTCGGCGCTCTCATAGAGCAACAGGGCGCTGGCCTCCTCGTCGTTCGGCATCAGCTCAGCGGCGATCTCGCTGCCATCGAGCTGGAAGGCCACCTCGATGCCGCGCTTGAGGGCGTTCTTCAGGCTGAGCAGCTGCAGCGCCGTCCAGTTGCCGCTGGCCGGCTGATTGGGGAACTGCAACAGCAGGGCGTTCTTACGGTCCTGCACATAGGGCGTGATCTTCACATAGCCCACTTCGGCCGCATCCTCCTCTCCCTCGCCGGCGGTGGCGTTGCCAGCTTCCAGCTGTTTCTCGCCCCCCCAGCGGCCGCTGATCGGGTGGATGGGGAAGCCCATGTCACTGCGGTTCTCGCGCCGCCGCCAGCCGAGGTTGATGCGGCTGATCGTGGTGGCCGGCGCATAGCTCAGCTCCAGCAGCGGCTTGCCGCCACTGCTCACCTGCGCCCGCGCCACCTTCACCACACCGTTCTCCTGCGGGAACTCATAGGTGGTGAGCAGCTCGTAGCCCAGCCGTTGCCGCTCTTCGTCGTCGGAGGTGATCCGCTCGGCGCGGCGGGTGTTCACCTGCTCGATCTGATACAGCCGCGGGACCCGCACGGCCTTGCCTTTCGGTTCCTCCTGGAGCGGCGCACCGCAGTGGCGGCACAGCTCCACTTCATCAAGGGCCGAACCCAGGTGGGCATGACCACAGACGCCGCAGAGCAGGGCGTCCTGGGTGGCCAGGGTCACGCTGCCCGCGGCTACCGCGTTGTCCTGCAGGCCCAGGATCGCGCCCTTCACCTTGTAGGTGTTGCCCTCGTGATAGATCAGCGAATGGGGCCCGAACTCGCTGATGCCGACAAAGCGCGGCCGGGTGATGAACGTGCCGCCTCCCACCTGCTCACGGCTGCCGGGGATGTAGGCCATCAGCGGCAGGCGCGGGAAGTTGTATCCCGGCATGAAGCCCTGGCTGGCCAGATAGCGGTAGGTGCTGAAGTCGTTGTTGTTGTTGCCGCTGCCGGGTTTGTCGGCCAGCAACAGCTGCTGCTGCAGCCGTGCCGCCCGCTGCCGCTGATCCGCCGCCTGCCGTTCCCGCTCTGACAGAGCATGGTTGGCCAGATCCTTCTGGGCCTGGGCGAACTGGCTGTCGACCGCCGCCAACAGATCGCGCCAGCGGCGCAGGGCCGCATCGAAATCGAGGGCCGCACCCCGGATCAGGGCATCCAACCAGCTGCCGGTGAGCCAGGGCGGTGGGCTGCTGCCCAGCCAGTGGTTCTCGATCAGGTCGTCGACGATCGCCTGGCCATCGCCCTGGGCGCTGCGGCAGGCGTCATCACTGGCCAGCGACTCGCGCAGATCCGCCACCAGCGGCCTTCCCTCGGCGGCGAGATCCACCAGCTCCTTCACCTTGCCCGGCAACCGCTGGCGCGTGGCCGCCAGCCACAGGGCCCGGAAGTGCGCTTTCAGCAGCTCCTCATTGGCCAGCTCCAGCGTGGGGGCGCTCACGGCACCGGCCACCATGCGGGTGGGGTCGGAGAAGAAGTATTGATCGTGCGGTGAGGTGGCACCGCAGTAGCTGAGCACCAGCGCTGGTTGTCCGCTCCGCCCGGCACGGCCACTGCGCTGGGCATAGTTGGCCGGTGTGGGCGGCACATTGCGCAGGTACACCGTGTTGAGCGAGGAGATGTCCACGCCCAGCTCCATGGTGGGGGAGCAATAGAGCAGCCGCAGGCGGGCATCACGGAACTGCTTCTCCCGCTGTTCCCGAACCCCGGCATCCACCTGGGCCGTGTGCTCCCGAGCTTCCAGGGTCTGAACGAAAGGCCGGCCCTCGGCCTGGCCTGGGTCGGCAATCAGCGCGGCAAGATCCTCATAGAGGTTGCGGAAATAGGCATTCACGGGTCCGCGGCGGCCGCTGGATTCCAGTTGCTGGCGCAGCCCCTCAGCGTAGGCGTCCTGCACTGGAGCATCAGGATCCACCAGGTTCCAGCGCAGTGCTGAGCTGTTCAATCGCCAGCCCTGCAGCACCTCGCTCTTGCGCTTGCCGACCTTCACCTCCTTGGGCTTGACCAGCCCCCAGGCTGTGAGCATCGCCAGCAGATGGCCGGTGATCTCCTGATACAGGTCGTCTTTCCACTTCATCGTGCGGTGCAGCTCCTCCACCGACAGCCAGCGCTCGCGGGCCTTGAGCCAGCGCCCGAATGCTCCCCGCAGTGACAGACCCTCCAACCGCTGCAGGCGCTGCTCCGCCGTGACCGGGCTCATCAGCACGGTGCGGGCCAGCTCGGGCTGTTCTTCCGCCCGGATGCCCCACACCTCCTCCAGGTCAAAACAGGCTTTACGGCGGCGCTCGAACTCCTCTAGTCCCAGGGCATCGCAATCGATCGCCAACCGCTCGCGCAGCTCCTCCAGCAAGCGGTGCAGGATCAGGAAACGTTCTTCACTGCTCGCCTGGGCCAGGAGGGGATGGCGCTGCTGCCAATCGGCCTGGTCCTCAGCGCAGTTCACCAGCTCGGCGTAGTCAATCTCCAGGAGCCGCAGCTGCTCCAGGTTGGGGTTGGTGAGCCGCCAGCCCTTGCGCAGATCCACCAGCAGCCGGTACTCCAGAACCCCCCGCAACGCCTTGCGGCGCTCCTGCTCCACGTTGGGTTTGACGCCCTTGGTGGCGATGAAATCGTCGGCCGACAAGCGCAGCGCCTTCTCGGTATCGAGCGCCAGGGTCTCCAGGCTCAGCTCATGCCCTGGCTTGCCGCGCAGCGCCGCCACCAGACCGGCCCGCAGCTGCAGCACACGCACGAAGTCGTTGAAGTGACCCGCCTGCAGCGAGGCGTCCTGGCGGTTGTCGCTGAAGGCCAGGAGCTTGCGGGCGTTGTCCGGAATCTCCTGCTCCGGGAAGCTGAGCAGCTGGCGCAGCACCGCCAGGCTCAAGGTGGTGGTGGCCGAGCTGCGGCCCTCCGAATTCAGGCCGCAGAGCTTGCGGAACTCACTGGCGCGCACGTTGTGCTCCACCCCGCAACTGGGGCAGAAGCGGAAACTGCCTTTGAGGAACCAGGCTGGGGTTCCGTCACTGCTCGTGCCTCCATCCGCTTTGATCCGGCACGGCACCGGAGCGAACTCCCGGTAGGTGCGCTTGAGCACCAGCTCGCCGCTTTTGTCGGTTTCCAGCCAGCCATCGGGGAACCTGCCCTTCTCCAGATCCTCCACCTCATAGGCACCCTCTGCATCGGGCATCAGGTAGCCGTTGACCACATCCCGTTCCCGCCGGCTCGATTCATCGGAGAACTCACGCGGCTCGAACCGCTCGGGCCTGCGGTTGTGCAGCTGCGCCCAGACCGGGTGGAACTCCTGACCGCAACTGCGGCAGAACACCACCGGGTACAGCAGGGACTGGCGGCCGGCATTCGGCTGATATTTCTGACCCTTGAGGGTCAGATAGCGCCGGCCAGGAGCCTCCAGGCTGGAATGCACATCGCCGCCGGCGGAGACAAATTGGTGCAGGCGGAAGGCAAAGAAGCGGCGGTTTGGCCCCACCTCCACCTGATAGGCCGCCAGCAGAAACTGGCGTAGGCAGGTGAGCACCGCCTCGCGCACGCGCTGGCCGGCTTCTGAATCGGGGTCTACATCCGCAGCCAGACGCCCGCTGGCGGTTGCGAGCTTCAGGGCTGCTTTCTGCAAGGTGCGCGGCCGGCAGCGCACCCACTTGCCATCCGCACGGCCGTCCTCCCGTTCCAGGCCAAGCCGCAACTCCACCCAGCGGGCCAGGGGGTGTTGGCGAAGATCCTCCGGTGACCAGGCGGCTGTGGATTCCGGTGAATAGTCGCCATCGAGAGCTGAATCCAGTTCAGCGGCATCGGGCAGATCGCCAACGGTGAGGCGCTCCAGCGTCTCGGTGACGATGTTCTCCACCGGGATGCTGGTGCCGAACAACTTGCTCGCCACCTGGGCCACCGTGCCATTTCGCTCAGCTGCGGTGCCCTCCGAGGCCATGGTGGCGGAGGTGCCGATGCAGATCAGATCGGCATTCAGGCGCTGGCGCACACGGCGCACCAACAGAGCCACATCAGCCCCCTGGCGGCCCCGGTAGGTGTGCAGTTCATCCAGCACCAGGAACTCCAGACCCTGGGCATCGCTGATCACCTTCTGATCCAGCGGATCCTGCCGGGTGAGGATGTACTCCAGCATCACGTAGTTCGTGAGCAGGATGTCGGGTGGATCACTCTTGATCTTTTCCCGTTCTTCCTCGCTTTCCTGCCCCGTGTAACGCGCAAAGGTGACACGGGGTCCATCGGGATAACCCCAGCCCAGGTATTTCTGCAGCTCCTCAATCTGGCTATTGCAAAGAGCGTTCATC
>JBIPMZ010000318.1:0-2970 GCA_044376165.1 Cyanobium sp. | reverse complement strand
CGGTTGGTGAGCTCGGCCAGGCCCGCCACAAAGGCCACGATCGTGAGGCGGTAGAGGCGATCGGTGTAGAAGTCTGCCGCCAGCAGATCCTGCAGGGCCCGCAGGGGCGGGAACGGGGACCGGGAACCGAGGCGGTCGAGGCGGATCAGGCCGCCGACGGCGAGCCCCAGCAGCGAGCTGGCCACCACCAGGGCGGCGGTGGAAACGGAGAGCTGGGCAAGGGCGTGCTGCGGCGTCAGCCGGTCGACCACCAGGGGGGTGAGCAGCACGATCACCGCCAGGCTCACCATCGGCAGGGCCATCAGCCAGGTCACCTCGGGGGTGCGCCGGGTTTTGGGGTGGGGGGTGTCCAGGAACACCCGGCGGTAGACGCGTACCAGATTCAGCGTCGTCAGGGCGTTGGTGAGCAGCACCACCGCCGCCAACAGGGGGGCCTGGGGACGCAAGCTGTCCACCAGCTGGCCCAGGCTCCAGAAGCAACCCAGCGGCACCAGGCCCGTCAGCCCAGCGGCGGCCACCAGGTAGGCGCTGGTGGTGGCGGGCATGCGGGAGCCGAGGCCGCCCAGTTCCGTCAGGTTCTGGCAGTTGGTTGTGGCGATCACACAGCCGACGCTCATGAACAGCAGCGCCTTGGCCAGGCCGTGGCTGAACAGCAGCAGCAGGGCGAGAAGGGGCTGCTGGAAGGCGATGGCGATGAACACCAGCCCCAGGAAGGAGGTGGTGGAGTAGGAGAAGGCCCGCTTGAGGTCGATCTGGGCCAGGGCCACCAGGGCTCCGCCCAGGGCACTGATCGTGCCCACCGCCAGCAGCACGTCCACCGCCAGCGGCGAGAGCTGCAGCAGCGGCATCACCTTGAGCAGCACGATCGCCCCGCAGGTGACCACGGCGGAATTGCGCAGGATCGAGGCGGGGTTGGGGCCCTCCATCGCTTCGTCCAGCCAGAGGTGCATCGGAAACTGGGCGCACTTGCCCATCGGACCGGCGATCAGACCCAGCCCCAGCAACGTGCCGGCCAAGGGGGGCAGCGGGGCGTCCGCGGCCCAGAGGTAGAGATCGCGGAACTCCAGGGAGGGCGCCCAGGCCGCCAGGGCCACCACGCTCATCAGCAGCAGCACATCCCCCACCCGTTTGGTGAGGAAGGCATCGCGGGCGGCGGTCACCACCAGGGGCTGGGCGTACCAGAAGCCCACCAGCAGGTAGGTGGAGAGGGTGAGCATCTCCAGGAGGAAGTAGCTCAGGAAGAGATTGCTGCTGAGCACCACCCCGGCCATCGCCCCCTCGAAGAAGCCCACCAGGGCATAAAAGCGCGCCAGCGACCACTCTTTGTCGAGATAGCCCAGGGCGAAGGCCTGGCAGACCAGGCTCATGAACGTCACCAGCTCCAGCGCCGCCAGGTTGGTGAGCGAGAGGTCGAAGCCGATGCGGAGCTCGAGGTCTGCCACCTCAAACCAGGGCATCTCCACCAGCTGGGGCCCCAGCTGAAAAACTTCCCGCAGGATCAGGGTGCCATGCACCACGGCCACCAGCGTCACCAGCAGGTTGAGATAAGCGGCGGGCCGGGGGCCGTTGCGGTGGATCCAGCCGCTGGCCCAAGGGAGGGACAACAGCATGCCGGCGAACCCGTAGAGGGGGAGGAGCCAGACCAGCTGGATCGGCAGAGGCAGGGCTGGGGTCAATGGGGAGAGTGGCGGGTCGGCGCGGGTTCAAAAGAAATCTAGACAGCCCCGGCCGGGTGGCCCGCCGCGGCTTTCAAAAGCTGGCTCGGGCCTCCAGGGGGCTCGAAGAGCTGAGGTCGCGCTGCCAGCGGGCCAGCTCTTCCCCATGCTCCTGCTCCTCGTTCCAGAGGGCGCGAAAAAAGGCTTCGTGCTCCCTCTCGCCGGTGAGCACGCAAAAGCGAACCGCCTCGCCGTAATGGTGGATGAGGTCGTCCTCCAGGGCCGCGTCGTGACGGAGCAGCCCGGCCAGGTCGCTCGCCGTCTCCGCCGGCCGCAGTTGGGAAGACCCCGGGGCCACCCCGAGGGCGAGCATGCGCTGCACGATCCTCTCGGCGTGCTTCATCTCCTCCACGGTCTCGCGGCGAAAGCGATCCGCCGCCTCCTCCTCCCCCCAGTGCTCCGCCAGGGCGGCCTGGGTCATGTACTGCTGGACGGCGGAGAGCTCCAGGCTGAGGGCACGCCCCAGGGAAGCCAGGATGCGCGGATGGGTGCTGGCCATCGGCCTCCACTCACAGGCGACGGGTGGCGCCGCTCGGAGCCAGGGCGGGTTCGACCTCGCTGTGCGGCCGGGCGATGATGTGTGCCGCCACCAGGCCGTCACCCACCCGTTCGCAGGCATCCGCACCGGCCCGCACGGCGGCGTTCACCGCGCCGGTCTCCCCGCGCACCAGCACCGTGACATAACCGCCGCCGACGAACTCCCGGGCGATCAGGGTGACTTCTGCCGCCTTGGTCATGGCGTCCGCCGCCTCGATCGCCGGCACCAATCCCCGGGTTTCGATCAGGCCGAGGGCGACGCCGTGAACGGAGGAGGGCACCAGGGCCGCGGCGGCGGCCCTGGTGGTGGGGGCAGCCGGAGGCGCCCCGGCGCCGGCGGAGCGGCTCTCGCTGCGGCCGCGGGCGGCCGTGGAGCGAGCCGCAGGGGTGGAGGCGGCCATGGCGGCCCGGACGGTGCGGGGACTGGCGGCGGCTCGCCGCGGCGGGTTCGTGGCGCGGCTGGCCGCACGGCTCGCGGCGCGGCTCGCGGGTGTGGAACGGGCCGCCGGGAGGGCTTTCGCCGCTGGTGCTGGGGAGGGGGCATCCCCGGAGGCAGGGGGGGGCGTCAAGGGGGTGGCGGGCTTGCTGGGGAGGGGGCTGGCGGCCTCCGGCGACGACACCGAGGGGGAGGGAGCCGCCGGGGCGGGGCCGGACCCGGGGGTGGCGGGGGGCGTGGAGGGGCTGGAGGAGGTCATCGGGGAAGGGGCCGGCGTGACCG
>JBIPMZ010000394.1:0-2982 GCA_044376165.1 Cyanobium sp. | reverse complement strand
AGCACCACGAAGGTACCAGGTGGGTACAGACCCAGGGCTTTCAGCAAAGCCGAGCCAATCTCGTCGAGCTTGCCGCTAGGGCCGATGCAGGCGCGCTTGGCCGCCTGCAGGGGCGACATCGGACCACGACCCTTGCGGCGGCTAAGACGAGCAGTGAAGATATCCACCCGCATCAGCAGGCGGGCCAGCTTGTTCGGGGGTGCCAGTTCTTCGAAGGGAACATTGTCCTGCTGCCAAGAATGGTGCCAGCGTACGGCGCCAGTCCAAATGGCATCCTCCACCCCGCTGGCCTTCAGTAATTCCTGGGAGGTAATGCTGTGCTGCTCGATCTCCTGGCGCATCTCCACGGTGGGCATCACGTCGCTGTTGCCCAATTCGTCCTGCAACTCGGACATCGTGGCGTTCATGGTCAAAGCCGCCAGACCTATGGCCTGCACCCAATCCCTGGGCCAACCCAACACACGGGCAGCCATCTGGCACACGAGACAGACCAACAGGCTGTGCAGGGCGGAATAGTGGTTCTGCGGCTGGCTTGACAGGTAGATGAGGTAATACAGAGAGCCATCGGGGCTGCGGCTACCGAGTTGCTGGACACGGCGGTGCGCCCGGATGACCCGCTTGAGCCAGTCGCCACCTGGAGAGGCATCACGCAATGCCGCGGTCAACAGCTTGTGTAGCGAATCCCACTCCTGCGTAAGGGGAAGTTCCTCCGCAAAGCCGGTGTCCAGGAACTGGCTTTCCCGAAACCGGGGTTCGGGCTTCGCATCGCCAGCCGTGGCCGGCGCCTCCACCGTTGCCGGGCGCAGCATGTTCATCAGCGGCGCCGGCGTCAGTCCCTTCCACTTGTGCGCCAGCGCCTCGTTGATGAAGACACGCCGGGTGGCCAGGGCCTGACGCAAAGGCTCGGTTTCAGCCGTACGGCCCTCGGCCAGCAACAGCGAGCCCTCCTCGTCGTAGATGTCCACGGGGGCGGGTTCGCCTGGTCGCAGGGTACCGGGGGGAACGGGCAGAAGTCTCACGGTTCTCAGGGGCCTGGGGCCAGGGTACGGGACGTGGCGGAAGGGGCATTCGCGCCCGACCTGCATTGTGCGGTAAGCGGCCGTCCCGTCCTGTACGCGCACCAAAAGGAGCCCGAAAACTGGGGGCGCATGACACCTCTTTTCGGGCGCTTGGGGGCCTCAAGTCCTTCCTACGATGCCCGAACCCCACCAACCAAGGCCAGCCATGGACCGCGACCTCACACTGCCACCCGTTCACCTCAGCATCGTGCAGCCGGCGGGCTACGTGCATTCCCTGGCCTTTCTGGACCCGGCCCGCTACCTGCGCCACCAATTGCGCCGCTTTGGCGTCGAGGTGACCATGGCCAAGAACCGGCTGCGCGAAGACGCCGTCAATCTTGTCTTCGGCGCCCATCTGGGGTTCGACCCGGACCTGCGCGAGCGCCACCCCTGCCTGTTCGTCAACCTGGAACAACTGGGCCCGGGCGGCGCGACGGTGTCAGAGGAATACCTCAAGCTGCTCAAGACCTCCGGCGTGGTGGACTACGACCTGGCCAACGTGGGCGCCTATGGTGCAGACCCGGCCGACGTGCCGCTGATCCCCTTCCGCCACGCACCGTACCTGGACAAGGCGGCGGCCGAAGCGCCCGCCTTGGAAGACCGCCCCATCGATCTGCTTTTTTTCGGCAGCATGAACGAACGCCGCAAGCGCCTTATTGCCCGCATCGAGGCCTGCGGCTTGCAGGTGGCCATGTTCGACCAACCGCTCTACGCGGACGAGCGCGACCAGTACATCCGCCAGGCCAAGGCCGTGCTGAACTGCCACTTCTACGAGAGCGCCACCTTCGAGCAGGTGCGGGCCTTCCACTGCCTGTCACTGGGCACGCCCGTCATTTCGGAGCGCTGCGCCCTGACCCGACCGGATGCTGTCTTCGACCAGTCCGTCATGTGGTTCGAAGAGCGCTCACTTGAAGCCTTCTTCACCCAGACCTTCGGCACTCCCGCCTACTACCAGCGCGCCAGACAGCAATTGCAAGGCTGGAAGCAACACGATCCGGTGGACGCTTACGCCGACTTGATGGCCTTTGCGGCGGGGTACGTTCAAGGGCACACCCAGGGCAAGACTCACCAGCCCTGGCGGCCGAGCAAGATCAACCTGGGCTCCGGCAAGGACTACAAGGCCGGCTGGCTGAACCTCGATGTGATCGACCGCGCCGAGCCTGACCTGGTGCTGGACCTGGGCAAGACCCAAGAGTTCCCCATCAAGGCCAAGACCCGCTTTGGCATCGACATGGTGCTGGAAGCCGGCAGCGTGGACAAGGTGTACGCCAACAACGTGCTGGAGCACGTACCCGACCTGCCCTGCCTGATGACCAACGTGCTCACGCTGCTGAAGGAAGGCGGCGAGATCGAGATCGAGGTGCCCTACGAGAAGGCGCTGACCGCCTGGCAGGACCCGACGCACATCCGGGCGATGAATGAGAACTCGTGGATTTACTACATCGAGTGGTTCTGGTACCTGGGGTGGTTTGAGCATCGCTTTGAGATGAAGCAGTCCACCTGGCTGGATCAAGGCCTGCAACCCTGTGACGGGAACAAGGCCGCATTCATGCGGGTTGTCCTCGCGAAAGTGGAGACGACTGCTGCTGAACGCACAGTTGCCCGCACGATGCAGGCTGACCTGGGGGTGCCAGATGACAGCCAGGAGAAAATCATTCCAGCTCGGCATCCTGCCTTGAGCTTCGAGCCCTCAGGGCTCGTTCCGGGCGTCACGGTCGATCAGTAAACTGGCGTTGAACCTAGTTCAAACGCGAGCGTCAGTTCCTCAGGAGAAACCAATGGCTGCAGCCACCCGTAAGCTCTTTGTCACCCAGCCTGACCTGCCGCCGCTGGAGGAATTCATACCCTATCTGCAAGAAATCTGGGACAGCCGCATACTCACAAATAGCGGTCCTTTCCATCAACAACTGGAGACGGCGCTTTG
>JBIPMZ010000052.1:0-11181 GCA_044376165.1 Cyanobium sp. | reverse complement strand
CCGGGAAGGTAGTCGCGGGTCAGGCGAATCCCCCCCATTCGGGGGTGGAGCCCCGAGGCGGCTTTGCCCCAGGCTTCCCCCCGGGGATCCACCGGGGCTGCGAGCCAGCACCCGCTCCGAATCCCTAAACCTTGTCCAAGAGGATCCGGGGCTTCCTCCCTGCGGTTCGACCTGGCGGGCCCACCGCGCGATGGTGATGACGGCGATTCCCGTGCCAACCCCGGGGCGGAAGCAGTGGCGATGAGCGGAGCGGATCCGGTCTGGACCTGGCGCTTCGAGCGGCGACTGCGGGGGGCTGGGCCCCTGGTGGGGCTTCGCTTCGCCGTCAAGGATCTGATCGCCGTGCGGGGCTGTCCCGTCGGGCGCGGCAACCCCCACTGGGCGTCCTGGCAGCAACCCTCCCGCGAGGACGCCGCCTGTGTGCGCGCTCTGCTCAGGGCCGGTGCCTGCTGCGTTGGCACCACCTGGCTAGACGAATTCGGCTTTGGTCTCAGTGGGGAAAGTGCCTGGGGGGGCTCCCCCCCCAACCCGCGCGCCCCCGGGCGGATCACCGGTGGCTCCAGCAGCGGCAGCGCCGCTGCCGTGGCCCTCGGCGCCGCCCACTTCGCGCTTGGCAGCGACACCGCGGGTTCGCTGCGGGTGCCGGCCAGCTGGTGCGGCCTCTGGGGACTGCGCCCCAGCCATGGCGCGTTGTCCCTGCAGGGGGTGGCTCCCCTTGCCCCCAGCCTCGATGTGGTGGGCCCCCTCGCCAGCGACGGCGAGACCCTCCAGCGGGTGATGGCCGTGCTGTTGGCCGCTGTCGGCGGCGAGGATCCGCCCGCACCGGTGCCGACGATCAAGCCGCGGCGACTTCTCTGGATCCCGGAGCTGTGGCAGCTGGCGGAGGATCCGGTGCGGGCCGCCTTGATGGCGGAGGCCCGCGGGCTGGCGCGGGCGCTGGGTTCACCGCTCGACGCCCTGCCCCTGGCGGAACTGGGGGTGAACCGCCCGGACGAGCTGCTGGCCATCCTGCAGCCGATCCAATGGGAGGAGGCGGAGCGAAGCCTGGCGATCCTGCCCGACGACCTGCCGATCGGGCCGGCGCTGCGCCGCACCCGCCAGCTGGTGGCGAGCCGCGACCGCAGCCGGCTGGTCCCCGCCCTGCAACGGCGGGATCAGCTCCGCCAGCGGCTCGACCGCTTTCTTCGGCCGGGAGGAATCGACGGGGACGCCCTGCTGCTGCTCCCTGTCACCCCCTGCCCGGCCCCACCGCGGGGAACCTTGGGCAACGACCGCAGCGTCGATGAGGTGCTGCGACGGCTGCTGATCCTTGGGGCCCTGGCGGGGCTGGCCGGGCTGCCCCAGCTCAGTCGACCCGGCGCCCGCGTGGGGGGAATGCCGGTGGGGCTGGGACTGATCGGTAGCCGGGGCTGCGATGCGGGATTACTGGCCGTGAGTACGTTTCCCGCCTGAGCATCGCCGGAGTGGCCGCCCGGCACCCCGCCCCTGCCATGGATCCACCCCGCTTTCACCTGTCGATCCCCTCCTCCGATCTGGCCGCCACCGAGCGGTGGTACGTCGGCGGCCTCGGCTGCGCGGCGGGCCGCCGCAGCCCCCAGGCCCTGATCTTGGATTTCGGCGGTCACCAGCTGGTGGCCCAGCTCAGCCCGCCCGATCCCGGCCCGCCACAGCGGAGCATCTACCCCCGCCACTTCGGCCTCGTCTTCGACGACCTCTCCGCCTGGGAAGCGCTGCGGGAGCGGGCCCAGCGAGCGGGACTGCGCTTCGGGGTGGAGCCGAAGTGCCGCTATTCGGGCGAAGAGCTGGAGCACCACACCTTCTTTCTGATCGATCCCGATCACAACTGGCTCGAGTTCAAGCATTACCGCGAGGCCGCGGCCATCCTGGGCTGTCGCCATCTGGAGCAGGTGGGCGACCCGACGCTGCGCGACTGAGGGCGGCAGGGGCCTGCGAAGCACTGCCGTCATGACCGACCTAGCGTCTCTCCATGCAGGAGCGCAACGTCATACCCCCCTGTCAGGAGGACAAGGACCTGGGCTCGCAGCTTGCGGTGCCGCTCTTGGATCTCCTGTTGCACGTTACGCCCGTGCCAACGGCGGTGGCCGATGCGGAGGGCCGGTTGCTGCGGGGCAACCCTGCGCTGGAGCAGCAGCTGGCCCGGCCGGCAACCGACCTGTACGAATGGCATTGGACGGAGGTGCTCGACGCCCTTGGGGGCGATCGGACCCGGGGGAACGAGCTGGCGGAAGAGCTGGCCCGGGGCCAGTGCGATCAGGTCAGCCTGGAGCTCCACCGGGCGGAGGCCAACGGAGCGACCCGCTGGGCCCTCCTCCTCCTTTCGGCCCTGCGCGAGAAGGGAGGGGGGGTGCAGGGGCTGCTGCTCCAGGTGCTGGAGGAGCCGATCCCGGCCCTGGCGGCCAACCCGAAGCCGCGCCGGGCCAATCCAGATCTGGGGCCGGTCCCCCGTGAGCGCAGACCGATCGCCACCAGCGACCGCTGGCAGATTGCCACTGAATCAGCCGATATTGGCGTCTACGACCTCCACATCCCCACAGGCCGAATCTTCTACTCCGAGAGCTATCTGCGCAATCTGGGCTATGAATCCGGCAGCTGGCGTCCGACGCTGGGGGAATGGCATTGCCGACTCCACCCGGAGGATGCCCCGCAGGTGCTGGCCGCGAACATCGCCCAAAGGGGGCCGGAGCGGATGGAGCTGGAGTACCGCCTCCGCCATCGCGATGGCTCCTGGCGCTGGATGCTCGACCGGGGGCGGGTGGTGGAGTGGGACGAACAAGACCGGCCCAAGCGTGCGGTAGGCGCTCTGCTCGATGTCACCGAACGGCGGCGAGCGCAGACCGAACTGGAGCGCGCCAACGAGCGCATGCGCCTGGCGGCCAGGGCGGATGGCATCGGCTTTTGGGAATACGACCTGGTGGCCGACCGGCCCCACTGGGACGACGAGATGCTGCGCATCTACGGCATCAGCCGCGAGGAATTCAATGCCACCGGCGAGGCGTGGGAGGCCTTCCTTCACCCGGAGGACCAGGGGGAGGAGGAACGCAGCCTGCGCCAGAGCTGGGAGGCCAGCGACGGCGTGCTCGAGCAGCGCTTTCGCATCATCCGCCCCGATGGCGAAGTGCGCCACATCCGCTCCAGCGCCCTGCTCACCCGCGATGGCGCGGGCCGGCCCCTGCGGGTCATCGGCGTGAACTTTGACTTCACCGACAAGCGCCGGGCCGAGGAGGCGGCGATGGCCGCCCACCATCGGGAGCAGCGCATGGTGGTGCATCAGCGGCGGGTTCTGCAGCAAAAGCTCAAGACCAGCCTCACGGCGGCGGCGATCGCCCACGAGATCAACCAACCCTTGAGCATCATCCTTCTGCACTGCCAGATGGCGATGGCACGGCTTGAGCAGAGCACGGGCGACACCCCCTGGCAGCACACGGTGCGACCGCTGCTCGGCACCTTGATCGAGGAGGCCGAGCGGATGCACACCACGATCGAGACGATGCGCATGCTGCTCCGCAACGTTCAGACGGAGCTTCGGCCGGTGGATCTCAGCAACGTGACCAGCAGCGCCCTTCTCTACCTGCTGCCGAAGCTGCGACAGCTGGAGGTGGAGCGGATCGGCCTGACGCGGCCCTGTCTGATCGAGGGGGATGAGGCCCAGCTGCAGATCTGCGTGAGCAACGTGCTCCGCAATGCCCTGCAGGCCACCCAGGCGCAACCCGGGGGACCGCGCCAAATCCGGGTGGAGCTGCGCCGCCACGACCATTGGGTCGACCTGGCGGTGGGGGACAGCGGCCCCGGCTTCGGGGAACGCCGCCCCGACACCACCGTGCTGCGCTCCTCGAAGAAGGAGGGCACGGGCCTCGGCCTCTACGTGGTGCGCACCACCCTCGACAACCACGGCGGCACGATCGAATTCGGCCGATCCCCCCTGGGGGGGGCGGAGGTGGTGCTGCGTTTTCCCCTGCTGGGCTAAAGGCCTCGGAAGGTGTAAAAAGGGTGGACCGCAATCCTGCCGATGCGCACCCTTTCCTTCCTCTTTGCCGCCTTGTTGGGCATCGCCCTGGCGATGATGGGCCCTGTCTTGGCCGGTCCCCGGCCGGAAGCCCCCCAGGCGCCGATCCTTGCCGCCGAGCCCCCCGTCGAACGGGCCGAGATCGCGGCGTTCGCCCCCCTGGAGCCCACCGTCACGGAGCCCACCGCCACCCGCTCGGAGGAGTCCCTGAGCATCGAGCAGATCAGCCGCTCGATTCTTGAGGCGATCGGCGCCGACGCTGCCTGAACTCCTCTTGATCAACCCCCAGCCAGGTGGTGCCCTGCGGCTTGAACGTCGGACCGCCGGCCCGAGGCCTCCGGGCCCCGAGCGCGCCCCCACCCCCCAAGGCCAGGGCTTCGCCTCCGGCTCCCAGCCCCGCAAACCCGGCGGCAAGCGCCGACGCCGTGGCGTCTCTCGGCTCAGTGCCGGAGATTGGGGCCCCCTGGGCAAGCATCCCGACCTTGAGGCGATCGTGGCCCGCCAACGCCTGGGCCTGCCCCTCTCCGGCCGCCTCGGGGTGGCCACGGTGAATCAGGCCTGGAAGAGCGCCGCCGGGGAACATCACCCCGATCGGGGGGGGGCCCACGACACCATGCAGGCGATCAATGCCGCACGGGATCACTTGCTCGGCCGACACGAAGACTGACCGCTGCCGCCATCCTTCCCCGCAAGGGCTCACCAGACTCCGGGCAAGAGGCGCCAACTTCTGGCCCGATAGGTTGAGAAACCTGGGTATTTCTCCGCCAGGCTTTTCTCCTTGGCCGCAATACGCGGCAGATAAGCCAGAAAAACTGACCCCGGCAGCAGCCAAGCCCAAGGGGAGCCAGCCAGCACCGCGAAGCTCGCGTAGCGAATCAAATCGCCGAGATAATTGACATGGCGAATCCGCCGCCAGCTGCCGTCCTCTACCAGACCAACTCCCAGCTGCTTGGCGGTGGTCTTTTGCACATCCGCGGTGGTGTTGATTAAGGAGCCAAAGGTGAACATCACCACCGCCAGCACCATCGTAACCGGGGCGAGGGGAGCCGGATTGGCCATCGCCAGCCAGCCGGGCAGGGCAAAAAACAGCCCCACATAGAGCACCATCAGCACCGCGGTGGCCGGTCCCACCGGATCCCGGAAAATCTGCTCCCGCCGGGCGGGAAGCAGCCAGGGCTCCACCAGCCACCACACGCAGTAACTGATGTGCAGGGCCAGATAAAGAACCACCCGATCGCTGGGCAGGCCTAGCAGCAGCGCCGGGATGACCAGGGCAAATATTGTGGTCACCTTGGCGACATTGATCGCCTGTAACTCGGTCATCAAAGGATCTCCATCGGTAGCCGGAAGGGTTTGCCCACGAGCCGGAAGGGTTCGCCGGGTCTCAATAGCCGGAGGAGCCGGGCGGTGGAATGCCGGCGGGCCTCGCGCGCCGATAGGTGAGCACCGCAAGGGCATGGCTCTGGCGATAGCCGAGCGGCAGCCACAGGTCACCCCCCTCGGCAGCGTAGTGGACTTCCCAGTGGTACAGCCCCCGATAGGCCGCTGGATCCTCCCGCAGCAGGGCGGCGTACTCCAGCACGCCGCGGCCGTAGTGGTCGCTGTTGTTGTACCCCCACAGGCCCTTGCGGAGATCTTGCAGACCCCCCCGACGCACCAGATAGCGGGCAGCGGCGTGGATGGCGGTGCGGGGATCGCGGATGTCGCCCCCCTGGCCGATGCCGGGTTCGGCCCAGGTGGTGGGCAAAAACTGCATCGGTCCCCGGGCATCGGCGACGGACACGCCATCGATCCGGCCCATGCCGCTCTCCACCAGGTTGACGGCGGCGAGCACCTCCCAGGGGATGCCCGTGGCGGCGGCGGCCTCCCGGTAGTAGCGCAACAGATGCTCCGCCGGTTCGGGGGGGATGATCCGCCAGGCCGGCAGGGTGGCGGGTCGGGGGGGGCGGTGCATGGCGAGGAAAGCCTGGCGCGCCCGCAGCTGTCGGTCGAAAACCGAGCGCCAGCGCTCCGGCAGCCGCTGCCGCACCCGCTCCGCTTGGGCGGGGCGATGGGCCAGCACCCGATAGATCACCTGCTGCTGATGGCCCAGGGCCGGCAGCTCCGCCTCCGGGGTGGCGGGATCGCGCAGCGCCTGCTCCACCCGAGCCAGGAGCTCCGCCAAGGGGGAGGGATCCGCGGGCACCAGCGGGTAGTGACGACCATCGGCGGTGCGGGGCAGGGACGGGTCGGTGGGAAGAGCCAGGGCGGGCGGGGTGGGCTGGGCCCCGGCCCCATCGCCCGGCGGAACGGGGAGCACCGTGCCGCAGCCCACCAGCAGGATCGCCAGGCCCAGCCCGAGCAGCGACGGCCGTCGGCAGCCCATCAGCGCCGGGGCGCGCCGGGCAGGCCGTCTTCCGGCCAACCGCCCAGCCCGCTGAAGCGGTGGCGCAGCAGGGCGAGCAGACCGCCGCTGTGCTGACCCAGCTCCTGCTCGGCAGCCCACTCGGTGGCCTCCACCTCCTGGGTGGGCAGGGCCAGAGCTTCGACAAGACGGCGGTACGCCTTCTTCTCCCGCGGATTGATCGGCTCGGCCTCGCCGGGCGCACGGCCGATGCGCACCATCATGTAGGCGAGCTTGAGGGCCAACTGCCGATCCTCCGGGCTCGGGAGGCCCCTGGGGAGGGTGTCGAGCAGCTCCAGCGGGGCGGCCCGGCCCGCAATCGTCTCCACCGCGTCCGTGCTGGGACCCACCCCATCGGGCGGGGACAGGTAGCGCTCCACCAGGCGGCCCAGAAGTTGGTGCTCCTCCTCGCTGAAGTCGCCATCGCTCCAGGCCACGGTGCAGACGATCCGCAACAGGTCGAGTTCGGTGGCGCCATCCCCGCGGGCAGACCTCAGGTCCTCCGGGATCGGGGCGTAGGGATCTCTCATCGCCTGGGGCACGCAGTTGGGGGGCATTCTGGGCGCACGCCGCCGCCTGTGGCCGCGCGTCAGGCGTAGCGCAGGGGTTCGAGGGCGCCGCGGTGGTGGAGGTCGGCCAGGTCGTTGTAGCCCCCGATCGGGTTGCCGTCGAGGAAGACCTGGGGGAAGGTGGTGCGGCCGCTGCGCCGGGCGATCCCCTCCCGCTGCTCGGGGCTCTCCACGCTCTCCACCCGATGCGGGATGCCGAGGGTTCTGAGCATGCGAAGCGCCCGCGCCGAGAAGGGGCAGCCCGGCAGCACGGCGATCTCCAGCCGCGGACCGGCGGGGGTGGCAGCGGCGACCTCTGGACTTGCGGGGCTGGCGGTGGGGGCCGCCCCCGCCAGCAGACCCACCAGCAGGTCGGCGCCGCTTTTCACCACGGTGCCGGGCTCGAGGTGGCCGCCCCACACCTGGCAGTCGCCGTCGGAGAGGCTGAGGTGGAGGTGCACGCCGCCCGGGGCGACGGTGCCCTGCAGGGTGATGATCTCCAGATCGCCCTCCAGCACGCTCGGGCCCAGCTGGCCGGGGCATTGAAAGGCCGCCCGCGAGAGGTTGCCGACAACCCCGAGCACAAAGCCGGAGGCCTCCTCCTGGGCCGCCAGCCACTCCAGGCTGACGCGCAGGTCGCTGCCGGCATCGAGATGGATCGGCACGACGCGCATGACGAGATCTCCCGCAGTGGGGCCCACCTTAGGTGGCGGCCTCTTTCCCCCCAGCGCCCCAGGGCGGAGGCGGCAGCCTGAGGGCCCGCGGGAGCGGTGCCCCAGCCTCATCCGGGTTGGTCCAGCAGCTGGATGCGGTAGAGCACCTCCTCAAGGGCGTCCGCGGCTTGAACTCCCGCCCAGCGCGGGGGATGTTCGGGGCTGCAGCAGCTCGGCACCGGCGCCAGCACGGTCCAGGGGCGGGCATGGCAGAACTGCACCACGCTGAAGCGCTCCTCGCCGTGGCCGGCGGGGGCCACCACCCGATGCCAGCCGGCGGGGATGCAGCCGTTGCTGAGCCGCTCCAGCATCAGGCCGGTGTTGAGGATCACCCGTCCCGGCGGCGGCAGGGCCTCCACCCAGAGGCCGTTCACCTGCACCTGCAACCCGGCGGCGGTAGCCCGCGGCAGGGCCGTGATCAGGTTGATGTCGGCGTGGGCGGCCGCCCAGACATGGCCGCCGGGCGGCGCCTCGGGCATGGGCGGATAGCGAAGGGCCCGGCTGAGGGTGGGGGCCTCTCGGATGATTTCCTCGAAGAAGGGTTCGGCGCAGCCCATCCCCAGGGCGATGACCCGCAGGAAACGGCGCTGCAGCTCCGCCAGCTCGCGGTGGAAGCGCTGCAGCACGGCGCTGATCCCCGCCACCGCCGCCTCCGGCAGCAGGGGATCGGGGTAGAGCCCGGGGTAGCGGCGCCGCAGCGGATGGGCAGGGGGCAGCGGCGCCCCCCAGTTGAGCATCTCCTTCCAGTCAGCCCGCTCGCAGCCGTCCGCGGTCTCCACCAGCAGGCCGGTGTAGCCCGTCTGGCCGCTGCTGCCGGGGGCGCGGAAGCGGTTCTTCTCCTCGACCCCCAGCCGGAAGAAGGCCTCAAGCCGTCCGTAGGCCTCGTCCAGGAGGGTTTCGGACAGGTCGCTGCGGACGTAGACGAAGCCGGTGGCCAGGCTGCGCCGCACCCCGTCCACCACCGCGGCCCGCGCCGCCTCGCCACCGCGCTCGAAGGCCAGCAGATCCACCTCCAGGATCCCCTCGGCGGCAGCGCCTCTTTCGGGCGGGGCGGCAGGGCTGCTCCCTGGCGCAGAGGTGTGACCGCTCGGGAGCTGGGAGCCAGGGCCGGTGCCTGGAGAAGCCATGAACCAACAGCAAACCCGCCCAGCCTGCAGAAGCGGGCGCCAAGCTTGCGCCCCCAGTACACCTGAACCATAATCGTATGTATGTACTCCTTGTGGTCATGGCCCCCCGCTCCGCCCCCTCTCGCCGCCCGGGCGCCCTCCCGGGCACCCTCCCGGGCGTGGACCCGGCCGTTGAACCCCTGCGTCGCGCCAACCCCCGGCGCTACCGCGATGTGCGGCCCGGCCACCTGGCGGTGGTGGCCGGCAGCGGCCGGCCCTGGTTCATCGCTCGGGTCTGTGAGATCACCCCTCGGCCCCGCAGCCGCACCCCCGCCTTTGTGCAGGTGATCAATGTCGACAACGGCGACGTCGAGCGCATTCCCGCCCCCTGGATCGTCGCGTTGATGAGCGATCGGGGCCTGGCCTGAACTGGGCCAACCTGTCACGACCCAACCGAACCGGCGGCCAGGATGAAGCGCACCCCGTCCCGGTTTGCCGCTCCATGGCCGGCCCACCCGCCCGCTCCCCGGCCCGGCCCCTGGCCCGCCTTGGCAGGAACGCCCTGTTGCCGCTGCTCCTGCTGGCGATTCCCTGGGGGCAGGAGTTGATCGACCAGCTGTTCTTCGGCGGGCGCTTCAACCTGCCGATGCTGCCGGGTGGCTCCTTCCTCGGGGTGCTGACCGCCCCCTTCAGCCACTCCGGTTTCGGCCATCTGCTCGCCAACAGTCTCTGGTTCCTGCCCCTCTCCTGGCTGGTGCTGCTCCAGGGTCGCCGCGACTATCTGGCGGTGTGGGTGGGGGTGCTGCTGGCCGCGATCCCGGTGTGGCTGCTCTGGCCGGTGGGCAGCCACGGACTTTCGGGGGTCAACTACGGACTGCTCGGGTACCTGCTGCTGATCGGCTGGCTGGAGAAGCGACCGCTCTCGATCGCACTCTCTGCCTTCTGCCTCCTGGCCTACGGCGGGCTGCTGCCGAGCCTGCTGCCTTTCCTGAGCCCACCGGGGGTCAGCTGGATCGGCCATCTCTCCGGCTTCCTCGGCGGGATGCTGGCGGCGCTGGCGGTGTACCGGGAGCCCTGAAACCTCTCCCC
This sequence comes from Cyanobium sp., assembly GCA_044376165.1. GTDB lineage: Bacteria > Cyanobacteriota > Cyanobacteriia > PCC-6307 > Cyanobiaceae > Cyanobium. The sequence goes on along the minus strand of JBIPMZ010000052.1, from coordinate 1,318 downwards.
CTGAGGGGAAAGGAACCCGACCCCAGGCAGATCAAGGGTAACCATTCGGTACAAAAAACTGCTCGTTGTGGGGAGGGCGCTGGTAGGTGCCGCCGCTCTTGCGTGGGGGCAGCTTGATCGCCTCGGGGGTCATGTCCTCGTAGGGCACCTTGCTGAGGATGTGGCGGATGCAATTGAGGCGAGCGCGGCGCTTGTCGTCCGCCTCAACGGTGAACCAGGGGGCTTCCGGGATGTTGGTGTGGGCGAACATGGCGTCTTTGGCCTTCGAGAATTCCACCCAGCGATCCCGGGATTCCAGATCCATCGGGCTGAGTTTCCAGCGGCGGGCCGGATCCTTCAGCCGCGAACGGAAGCGCGCCTCCTGCTCTTCATCACTGACCGAAAACCAGTACTTGAGCAGGGTGATGCCGCTGCGCACCAGCATGCGCTCAAATTCTGGGCAGGAGTGGTAAAACTCCTCCACCTGGGCAGGCGAGCAGAAGCCCATCACCTTTTCCACACCGGCCCGGTTATACCAGCTGCGGTCGAACAGCACGATCTCGCCGGCGGAGGGAAAGTTTTCCACATAGCGCTGGAAATACCACTGGGTCCTCTGCTGGTCGGAGGGGGTGCCCAGAGCCACCACCTGGCAACCGCGGGGATTGAGGGGCTCGGTGATGCGTTTGATCGTGCCCCCCTTGCCGGCGGCATCGCGGCCTTCGAACACAACGATCAGACGAAAGCCCACCTGCTTGATCCAGTACTGCATCTTGACCAGCTCCACCTGCAGCCGGGCGAGCTCCTTTTCGTAGAGCTTGCGATCCAGCTTCTGGGGCTTTCCCTCCCCGGGGTCCTGCAGGTCCTCCAGCAGGGTGGAGGGCTGGTACAGGTCGGAGCCATTTCCCGCCGCAGGGAGGGGGGGCGCCCCCGCCTCCGACGACGACAGGGGTTCGGGCTGGTGGTGCTTGTTTTTTCCCATGGCGAGTTGTCCCTGAGATGCCTTTTTCTGGCACCCGCACAGCCCATGGTCGGCAGCGGCTGTCACCAGGGGGGGGAAGCTGAGGAATTTCTTCCGCTGCGCCCGGGGCCGGGGAGCGTACCGGGGTCTTGCACAGGGGGAGAGGGCCGGTGGGAGGCCCTAGCCGGCGGCCACCGCCAGGGGTCGGGGGGATCCGGGGGCCCACTGGGCAATCCGCTGCTCGAGGCGCACCAGCTGGTAGCGGGTCAGCTCATTCGGGCTGCGGTGGTACTGGTCGCGGAGCGCCGTGAGCTGGGATTGGAACGAGTGGAGGACGGGGTGGTCGTTGTGCATGGACGGAGCCGGGATGGCTGCGCTGTC
>JBIPMZ010000317.1:0-3003 GCA_044376165.1 Cyanobium sp. | reverse complement strand
GCCTCCGCCCCACCGCTCGCCAGGGGTTGCCTGGCGGCGATTCGCTCCAGCTCCTGCCAGGCCTCCGCCCCGGCGTGCAGGGGCTCCGCGAAGGGAAGGTTGAGATGCACCGGGCCCGGCGGTCGGGTTCGGCCATCGCCGAGGGCCTCGGCCATAGCGGTGCAGGCCAGCTGCCGCAACGCCTCCAGCGACTGGCTCGCCACACCCTCCCCCGCGCCCGCGCTCACCCAGCGGCAGCTGCAGGCCAGGAACTGCTCCTGGTTCACGCTCTGGTTGGCGCCGCAGCCCTTCAGGCGCGCCGGCCGGTCGGCCGTGAGCAGCAGCAGGGGCACGGTGCCGTAGTCGGCCTCCACCGCTGCGGGCAGCAGGTGGGCGACGGCGCTGCCGGAGGTGGTCACCACCGCGGCCGGCACCCCCTCCGCCCGGCCCAGACCCAGCGCGAAGAACGCGGCGGATCGCTCGTCGATGGCGGTGTGCAGCCGCAGGCCGCTGGGCTCCAGCAGGGCGGCGGCCACCGCCAGCGGCGCCGAGCGGCTGCCGGGGCAGAGCACCAGATGGCGCAAACCGCCCTCCCGCAGGGCCGCCAGCAGCGCGAGGGCGGCCCTGCCGTTGGCGAACGCCGGTTCGGCGCGGGGGGGTGGGGCCGGCGGCAAGGGGAGACTGCCCGGATCAAGATGGGGCCACCATCCTCCCCAACGCCCGTGACCGCCGGCCTGCCTCCCCCCCAGCCTCCGGCCACCACCGCCCCCGCGTCCGGTCTGTGGGCCCAGGCGCGCTCGCTGCTGCTCTGGGTGCTTGTGGCCCTGCTGCTGCGCTGGGCGGTGATCGAACCGCGCTGGATCCCCTCCGGCTCGATGCTCCCCACCCTCCAGCTCCAAGACCGAATCCTGGTGGAGAAGCTGCGGCCGCGCCTGCATCGCCCCCTCGGGCCCGGCGCGATCGTGGTGTTCCATCCGCCGCCGATCCTGCGGGCGGCCGGCTACGACCCGGACGCGGCCCTGATCAAGCGGGTGGTGGCCGTCGGCGGGGACCGGGTGGAGGTGCGCCAGGGGCAGCTCTGGCGCAACGACGAAGCGGTGGAGCCCGACTGGGGCGGGGAGCCGATGGACTACAGCCTCGGTCCGTTCACGGTTCCGGCGGGCCACCTGCTCGTGCTGGGGGACAACCGCAACGCCAGCCTCGACTCCCATCTCTGGGGACCCCTGCCGGAGGGGGAGGTGATCGGCACGGCGGTCTGGCGGTACTGGCCCCTGTCGCGGTTTGGGCCGCTCCGCGCGCCGCGGCCGGCGGCCACCGGCCCGGCTTGAGGTTCGGTCGGGCCGGGCATTTGCGTTAAGGTTCCGTGCAAGCCTGAGGGCACGGCCTTGGTTCGGCCGGCAACGGCCGTCTCTCTTCCAGGAACCGATCCATGTTCAACCCGGACTTCCTGACCACCGATAACGAGGCCATCAGCGGCAATTCCCTGATCCAGTATCTGCAGGAGCAATCGCCCGAGGTGCTGCAACGGGTGGCCCGCTCCGCCAGCGGCGACATCCAGGACATCATCCGCCACAACGTCCAGGGTCTGCTCGGCATGCTTCCGGGCGAGCAGTTTGAGGTGAAGATCCAGGCCAGCCGCGAAAGCCTGGCCGGCCTGCTCGCCTCCGCGATGATGACCGGCTACTTCCTGCGCCAGATGGAGCAGCGCATGGAGCTGGAAACCACCTTGATCGGCGGCGGGCTCGATTCCCTCGACAGCGACGATCCGGGCGACCTGCGGCTCTGATCCGCCACCAGCGATCGGCGGCTCTGAATCAGTTCCTTCTGGCGTCCGCTCCGGAGGCCTCCGCGCCGGGCACCACCCCAGCGCGCACCAGAGCCCGGTCGATGCCGGCCAAAAACGCCCACGACCCCCCGTCCACCGCCCAGTCCCGCCTCTCCAGTCCGTCCGCCAGAGCCCGCAGCGCCTCCGCATCGATCGGCACCGGGGCCGCGTAGTGGGCCGGCACCAGCCAGCGGATCTCCCCGCCGCCCCGCCCCGCCAGCTGGCGCAGCCAGGCCACCAGGGCGTCCCGCTGGCGCGGAAACACCAACCGCTCCAGCACCGCCGCCACCTGGGGGCGCGGCTCCGGCGCCAGCAGCGCCTCCGCCTCCCGCTCCCAGCCCTGCCGCCAGCGGAACGGGTAAAGACCGAAGTGGCTGCGGGCGTTGCGGCAGCCGGGGGCGAAGGCATCGCGCAGCACCTCCGCCAGGGGCGGCACGTCGAGGGGGGCCGGGCGGAGGTAGCTGGCGAACAGCACCAGTCGCTGCCAGCCGCGGCGGCGCTGGGCGGCCTCATCCCGCAGCGGTTCGCAGCCCCGCTCCCGCGCGTGGAACAGCAGCGGCGTGGGGTCGAGATCGAACAGCGGCGGCGGGTCGGAGGGGATCGCCACCAGGGCATCGGTGACCAGCAGCGCCCCGCTGACGCGATCCAGACAGGCCACCTCCAGGAAGCTTCCCAGCCCCAGATCCAGCGGTCCCAGCGCTTGCCATAGCAGCTGGTCCGGGTGGGGCACGCCGTCCTCCAGCAGCACCCGGGTGCGCTGGCGCGGGAAGCCCAACCAGGCGGGGGGCAGATTCACCGGGAAGCTCCACTGCCGCGCCGTGATCCAGACGGTGGCCGCGGGGAAGGCCCGGGCCATCGCCGGCACCGGCAGCTTGTGCTCCAGCCCGGAGGCGGTGGGCAACACGATCGAGCGCACCGGACCCCAGCGCCTCTCCAGGGCCTGCAGCGCTTCCAGCACCTCGGCGGTGGGGGCCACCGGCGCGTAGAGCAGCAGCCCGTCCGCCACCCGCAGCACGCTCATGCGGATCGGCACGGCCACGTACCACACCCCTTGCAGCTGCTCGAACGACCAAAGCCGCCCCGGCAGCAGCTCCCGCACCAGGGTGCGGCGCAGGCCGTAGGGGTAGAGGGGCAGCAGGGGCCACCAGGGCCAGTGCTGGCGGCGGCGGTCGCGGGCGCCGTCGGGGGAGGGGGAGACC
>JBIPMZ010000316.1:0-3008 GCA_044376165.1 Cyanobium sp. | reverse complement strand
AACTGAGATGGCGGCCTTCCTCACCGTCGATGATGTCAGCCAGGTGTTTCCGCTGGCGGATGGCGGCCGTTATGTAGCGCTCAAGGATATCGATCTGGAGATCCGGGAGGGGGAGTTTGTCTCCCTGATCGGCCACTCCGGCTGCGGCAAAAGCACGTTGTTGAACCTGCTGGCGGGCCTCACCCAAGCCAGTCAGGGCGGGATTTTGATCGAGGGCCGCCAGGTCACCGAACCGGGTCCCGATCGGATGGTGGTGTTTCAAAACTATTCGCTGCTGCCCTGGAAGACGGTGCGCCAGAACGTGGCGATGGCGGTGAATCGGGTGCTGGCCGACCGCAGCGCGGCCGATCGGCGGGAGATCGTGACGCGCAACCTGGCGATGGTGGGGCTGGGTGCGGCGGAGGAGAAGTACCCGGCGGAGCTCTCCGGCGGCATGAAGCAGCGGGTGGCGATCGCCCGGGCGCTGGCGATCCGGCCGCGGCTGCTGCTGCTCGACGAACCCTTCGGCGCCCTCGATGCCCTCACCCGCGGCAATCTGCAGGAGCAGCTGATGCGCATCTGCCAGGAGGCCGGGGTCACCACCGTGATGGTGACGCACGACGTGGATGAGGCCCTGCTCCTCTCCGACCGGGTGGTGATGATGACCAACGGCCCGGAGGCCGGCATCGGTCAGGTGTTGACGGTGCCCTTCCCGCGACCGCGCCAGCGGCTGGCGGTGATGGAGCACCCGGAGTACTACCAGCTGCGCAGCGAACTGATCGGCTTTCTGCAGCAGCAGCGGCGGCTGCGCCAGCGCCGTGCCAGCGCCGGTGTCCCCCCCGCGCCGCTGCGGGTGGTGGCACCGAAAACCGTGCGGCTCGGCTACCTGCCGGGACTGGATGTGGCGCCGCTCGCGATGGCGCTGGAGCGCCGCCTGTTCGACGGCGAGCGGGTGAGCGTGATCCCGGTGTCCTTCGCCAACTGGGAGCGGCTGGAGCAGAAGCTGCGGGCGGGCGACCTGCAGGCGGCGATCACCTCCGCCTCCACGCCGCTGGCCCTCAACCTGGGGCTGGGGGGGGAGAGCCCCTGGGCGGCGATCACGCCGATGACGGTGAGCCGCAACGGCAACGCCTTTTGCCTGGCGCGCCGGCTGCGGGAGGCGGGGCTGCGCAGCCGGGCGGAGCTGGCGGCCTGGCTGAAGGAGCGCCACGAGCCCCTGCACATCGCGCTCTCCCAGCGGCACGGCATTCCGGAGTTGCTGCTGCGCCACTGGCTGGCGGGCGGCGGCATCGACCTGGAGCGGCAGGTGCGCTTTTCGGTGATGTCGCCGATGACGATGGTGGGGGCGTTGCGGGGGGAGCGGATCGATGGCTTCATCGCCGGCCGCTTCCGGGTGGCCCTGGCGGTGGCGGAGCGATTCGGCAGCGTGATGGCCACCGACCTGGACATCTGGAGCGGCCATCCGGAGAAGGTGCTCACCTGCGCCGAGGGGTGGGCGGAGAACCATCCGGAGGCGCTGGAGGCCCTGGCGGCCGGCCTGATGCGAGGGGCGGAATTGTGCGATGACGGCGGCCGACGCGAGGAGCTCACCGCGGTGCTGAGCCAGCCGCAGTGGCTGGGCAGCCAAGCGGCCCTGGCCCTGCGCAGCCAGTTCGCCGACGAGGACGGCAGCGGCACCCGGCTGCCCTACAACCGCTACCACTCCGATCGGGCCCATGTGCCCAACCGGGCGGAGGGGGCGTGGCTGCTGAGCCAGTTCAGCCGCTGGGGCTGGTGCCCCTTCCCGAGCAACCGGGTGGAGCTGCTGGCGCAGGCCTACCGACCCGATCTGTGCGACCGCGCCCTGGAGCGGGCGGGCTATGCCCCCCTGCGACCCGATCGCCGCCCCTTCACCCTGGCGGATGGCATCGCCTTCGACCAGGACGATCCGCTGGGCTATCTGCGCCACCTGCCCGGATCCCCCCAGCCCCCACAGGCGCCGGTGCCGCTGCCGGCGGCCGCCGTTCCCTCCCTGTCGCCCTCCTGAGATGGCCCGCACCGCACCCCAGCCCGACGCCCCGGCCGCGCCCTTCCTGCAATTCCGCGGCGTGGGCCAGGTGTTCCAGACGCGCCGCGGCCCGTTCGAGGCACTGCGCGCCATCGACCTGACGGTGGCGCAGGGGGAGTTCCTCTGCGTGATCGGCCACTCGGGCTGCGGCAAGAGCACCTTGTTGAACATGGTGTCGGGCTTCCTGCAGCCCAGCAGCGGCGAGGTGAGGCTGGAAAACCGTCCGATCGAGGGTCCGGGCCCGGATCGGATGGTGGTGTTCCAAAACTATTCGCTGTTGCCCTGGCTGTCGGTGCGCCAAAACGTAGCGCTGGCGGTTAAGGCGGCGCGGCCGGAATTGAACGAGATGGCGCGCCGGCGGGTGGTGGATCACCACCTGGAGATGGTGCACCTGCTGGAGGCGGCCGACAAGCACCCGGGCCAGATCTCCGGCGGCATGAAGCAGCGGGTGGCGATCGCCCGGGCGCTGGCGGTGAATCCGGCGGTGCTGGTGCTCGATGAACCCTTCGGCGCCCTCGATGCGATCACGAAGGAGGAGCTGCAGGAGGAGCTGCTGGCGATCTGGCGCGAGAACAAGCCCACGGTGCTGATGATCACCCACGACATCGACGAAGCCCTGTTCCTGGCCGACCGGGTGGTGATGATGACCAACGGCCCGGCCGCCACCATCGGCGAGATCCTCACGGTGCCGTTCGAGCGCCCCCGCAGCTACGAGCGAATCCAAGCCGACCCGCGCTACGGCCAACTGCGCAACGAAGCGATGGATTTCCTATATCGGCGCCATGCGCACGAGGTGGATTAAGGGGAGCAAAGGCCGATCAACCTTGCAGCCCAAGAGCCTGATGCCAGCCCTGCAGAAGGCTCTGCTGAGGGTGCGCCGCCTGCATCAAGGCAACCTGGAGGCGGGTTCGGGCTTCGTGCTGATGGCCTGCCTCCGGCGCTGCCATACCCTCGATACGGGGAAGGTGCCGAAGGCGTTGAG
>JBIPMZ010000407.1:0-3030 GCA_044376165.1 Cyanobium sp. | reverse complement strand
AAACCGGCCAAAACTCAGCAGGTTCGCACCGGCGCCCACAACTCCATCACCGCTGCGCCCTCGCCCTCAACCGCCCCACCACCCCGGTGGGAAAGTGATATACCGACAGCACGAACAGCACGCTGCCGATGACGGCGCCGTACAGTGTGCCCATGCAAGCCTCGGCCTCGACGCGCGCGGCCTGCAGCTCGAGGCGATCGACCGGGGGGCGCGGGCCGGGCTGTACTTCACAGGCTTCGACCTGCGACAGCCGGGGGGTTGCTTCGCACGATCGGGATGCCAGCGGTTAGACGCTATCGGCACCCCGAAGATCAGCCAGCAGGTCGACGTTCTGCCCTCGGCAACCGCTCATGCAGAGCTTCGACTCAACAGGCGCTCTTGGCCTGACCCTCTGCGCCGCCTGCAGCGCAACCGTGCACCAGGGCCTACTCGATATTGCGGTGTGAGCACGGTCGTCAAACTCATCACCTCTACCCGGGGCAACTGCTCGATCACGCCATCGCGGGTGCTCAAACAACGGGGCCGCAGTGCACTTCAAATCTCTCGGCCACGCGGTCGAGGACCTTGCGGCAATGTGCAATGTCGCGTTCGGCGCTGGACTTCATCTGCAACAGACCACGCAGACGACGTGGAAGGGGATACCAGCGATCGAGATCGAGGCCACATCGGTCGAGCAACGTCATCGGCAGGGTCTGTACAGCGATCACCTGGTTCATGTAGGCCTGGGCCGCTGAAGCGCCGATCCACGCGTTACGGTTCTGCCGAAACAGGCCGTCGTGATCCAGCGTGTAGAAACCCCTGCCCCTGAGCGCATCGCGGTAGAGCAGATGGGTTGCAAAGAAGCCCGAGACACTCGTGAGAAAGTGAAAGCCGTCTCTGGCCACTACGCGCAATACGGCTCCCTTGGGCGACAGGACGGTCTGGCGCTCTTCCAGATCGTCGCCCCTGAAGAAACTACCCGTGCAGTTCACAACAATGGTGCCAGCCTCGACGGTCTCTGTGGCTCCGCTTCGCAACGTCATGGTCACACCCGACTCTGTATCGGTGACGTCAACGAGATAGTCGGAATGGGTCTTGGCCAGGCCCTTCGTCACGCGGGCGTTTTCCTCCTCGGATTGCAGTCCGTAGAGGAAGACGCCATTTGTGCTCTTCGGGTCAGTCGAATGCTGAGTGCGAAAGTGCTGGATCGTGTGATCCTCGTTGTCGCCGTCAAACACAAGTGCGATGTCTCGAAAGAGGCGAGAGATCAGTTCCCCCGACGTCCAGCGCTTCATCCCTGTTGGGATGTACTTGGTTCGATTCAGAAAGTTCGTCCCTCGTCCGTTGATAAGGGAAACCTTTCGCCCGGGGTCTGCTCCAAGAACGGCCAGCACCGAGTCCATCCCGGCCTTGCCTCCGCCCACCACACAGACCGGTGCGTTCGGATACGCGGTAAGGGTTGCCAGCAGGTCCTGAGGAATGATGGAGACCACGTTCTGACTGGACAAAGAGAGGGGCTTTGCAAGCCTATAGTTCAGCGCAGACGCATAGATCGCGCGCGCAGCCTCGACCGTGAACGTCTGCTCAGGCTGGCCGTTGGGATGGAAGACCACTCGGGCACGAATTCCCCGACTGGTCTCGACCTCTTCGCAGGAGACAACCGTATGACCGAAACGGGTGGACAGGTCGACCCGCTTGGCGACGGCCTGCACCGAACTGGCGAGGTGATCGCGCACTTCGTCACGTTTGGCGAGGTAGTCCCTTGGCTTATTCCAGGCCCACTTCGTGTCACCCACGGTGAACATGGGGTGGGGCTGGTGCAGGCGGACGTAGTCATACGCCGTGTTCCACATGCCGCCAGCCCCTTGGAGGAGACGCTCGAGGAATCCTTGGCCTACTCCCACGGGCTCTTGGCGGCGCCATAGAGCCTCAGAACTGCCTTCTTCATGTACCGGTCGTCAAGGGCACTCCACGGTCGGCTGGTTCGTCTGGATTGCTGGCGGAGATGAGGGGCTTGGAACAATCAAACGCCCTTGTCAGAGCATAGAAAACAAAGACGCCCGCTTCAAGCCCGACAGGCCCCGGGCAAACCCGACAGCTCCGCTGGATGAGCTGCACCCGCTCGTCCCTGTGGCATGCAGGCCGAACCCGTCGATGTCGGCGCAAAGGGGCTGGCGCGCTGCGCCTTCGCGCGGTATCGCACCCGCACGGTCATCACCTTCAACCCGGCGCGGGACCCGAAAGCGATGCGGTAAACGATGGCCGCCGCCATGAGGGCCGTGCGGGACGGGGGCGGCGGCGCGCTCAGCAGCCTTCCGCCACGTGCTTGGTCACGAGGTAGCCCTCGATGCCCTCGGTGCCTCCCTCGCTGCCGTAGCCGCTGTCCTTGACCCCACCGAAGGGCGTCTCGGCCGCCGCGATGTTGCAGCTGTTCAGGCCAAGCAGGCCGACCTCCAGCTCCTGGGTCATGGTCTGCAGGGTGCGCGCCGAGCGGGAGAACACATAAGCCGCCAGACCGTAGGGCAAGCCGTTGGCCTTGGCGACGACCTCCTCGAGGGTGCGGAAGGGCTGCAGCGCGGCCACGGCGCCGAACGGCTCCTCGCGCATGATGCGCGCATCGTCGGGCACCTCGTCGAGCAGCGTCAGCGCATGGAACTGGCCGCGCGATCCGACCCGTCCGCCACCAGCGGCAATGCGCGCGCCGCGCGCCGTCGCGTCGGCCACGAAGGCCTCCACTGCCAAGCGGCGGCGCTCGTTGATGAGCGGCCCCATCTGGGTGTCGGCCGACAGCGGGTCCCCGATGCGCACGGCCTGCATCGCCTGGGCCAGCGCGTCGCGCAGCCGAGGGTAGAGGCCTTCCTGGACGTAGAAGCGCGTGGGCGAGTTGCAGACCTGCCCCGAGACGCGGGCCTTGCGCTCAGCCAGCAGCGCCACGGTCGAGTCGAGTTCGGCGTCATCGAAGATGATCGTCGGCGCATGGCCGCCCAGCTCGAGGGTGCACTTGACCAGATGCGGCGCGGCCAGCGCCGCCAGGTGCTTGCCCACCGCGAC
>JBIPMZ010000366.1:0-2675 GCA_044376165.1 Cyanobium sp. | reverse complement strand
GCCCAGCCAGCCTTTCCGCACCGCTTCGAAGATGGCCTGAAAGCCCGGGTTGTGTCGCCACATGAACCCGACTTGCAGGAGCAACTGCTTGTTGCGAGCCAGCGCGACCACCTCCCGCATGTCGGCGAGTTTTAATGCGGGCGGTTTTTCGAGGTGGACGTGCTTGCCCGCCTCCAAGGCCAGCAAGGCGTGCGCCGCGTGGTCGCGCACGTCGGATTCCACCGCGACAACCCTGGCCCGCTGGAAGAGTTCATCCCGTGAAATGAGCTTCGCACCAAGCTTCTCGCAAGTCTGGCGCCCCGCGTCGGAGGTCTCGCAGACGCCGACACACTCCCAATCCGGCGAGGCCAGTGCGAGCTTGATCTTGTCCGGGCCGTGCGAGTAGGTCGCTCCAAGGAATCCGATGGGGAGCCGCGGTTTGGCCGCGGCGCTGTCGGCCGCGGCCATTGGAATCGGCACCGCGGCGAGTGGCCCGCAACTGAGGCTGGCCTGGAGGAATTCTCTTCGGTTCACGGTGCTCGTGCCTCCTCACGCTTCGTTTCGAGCCGACGCTGGCTGGCCATCATCCTGGCGGCCTCGCGGGCCAAACGGCTGACTTGTCTTGCTCCCGTCGAACCTGGCAACTCCGTGATCAAGAGCGGGCCTAGCCTTTTCCCCGAAGGATTCCAGACCACGCCCCAGCAGCGCAAGCGGTTCTCCGGCCCAGGTCCACAATCTGCGCGAACAACTCCCGCTCCACCGAATCGATCCGCCCGCCGGAATCCGCCGTCTGCTCCACGTACTGGCAGGTTGTTTCGAGGTGTGCCTGCGCGTTGAGAAAACGCTCGTTCCTGTGAGACGATCCTGGCGTGGGGCCTCCGTGAGGATGTGTTGATTTTCACCCCCTTCCATGACGAACTTACCTTCGGCCTGTCACAGACCGCACGATCACGATACCCGAGCCACCGTTGCCGCCTTTGGCGGGGACATACAAAGCGCCATAGGCACCGCCACCGCCGTCGTAGGTCCCGCCGCCGCCGCCCACCATGAGATATTCGACTTCCCCCGCACCGCTGACCCGAAGCGTGCCGCTTTGGGTGAAGGTGTGCACCGTCCAGTGCTTGCCGCCCTCGGTGTCGTAGGTCGTCATTCCCCCTTCGCCGTGGATGCCCTCCCACGAGCCGCTGGCCGTGGCCACCACACACTCTGGCATCGAGGTCGCCGTCAGTCCCGTGCTGTCCGTGGCGCGGGCCGTTACCGTGTGACTGCCCGCCGGCACGTCGGTCCATTCGAACGCGTACGGTTCCGATCCGGCTTCGCCGATCTTCATGTCACCACGGAAGAACTCGACCTTGCGTATGGTGCTCTCGCCTTGAAGGATGGCCGTCTTCGCCGTCAGTGTCACATGCGCTCCAACCTTCAGCAGCGTTGGATTGGCGGGTTCCGCGATAACGCAGGCGACTCGTGACGCGAAGTTTGCCCGGAGCGTCGCATTGCCAAAGACGCATATGGTCGTGTCGGCGGCTTTCGCGTCCGCCAGCTCGGCGTTTCCCTTCAGAACAGTCCGGCCCGTGAAGAGATGGTTCGCTGCGGGCGTGGCGAGAATCGGGATCGGCGCGCCCTTGGCCACGATCAGCGTGTTGCCTGGCGAAACCGTGCCGCCCCGACCGGCGGACAACGTCAACGGCTCGGTCACTCCATCGGTTCCGAGCGCCGGGGCAGGCAACCCTTCCCGGTTGTAGAGATTGCTGAATGGTGATTCCTTGGTGTGAAACCCGTACCGCACGCCGGCCGCTGCGGCCACCTTGTCGCTGCTGACGACGACCGTATCGCCGACGATCGCGGCCTGCGCCGGCCAGTACTTCTCGTCCTCGCCTCGGATCGAAAAACTGACGAGTTCGACCGTGCCATTCGAGCCTTCCTTGACACGGTAGGCGGCGAAGCTGCTGCCGTTTTTTCCGCGATAGGGGTGAGAATCGGCCTCGGGATCCAGCCACATTTCCTTGGCGAGCAGACCCCCGCCGACGTGATTGAACTCGAGCACCGCCCGAGCGCCTTCATACTTGACGCTGTTGAGCATGGGGCCGGAATAGACGATCTTTTCTCCGTACGTAATCCCGCGCGCGACGAGCGCGAGCCGGTCTCCGCAGGGCCGTTTTGGGTTGGCGTGGATGCTTCCGCCGACATCGCTCGTCGCGATGACTCCGGTGTTTCTGCCCTGAACCGCCGTCAGAGTTTGCGATTCGCGACACCAGTCCCACCCTGGGCTAAGCGGAAGTTGGACGATGTGAAAGGCCAGGTCGGGGTTCTGAAAGCCGGTCCGCCAGTCTTCGATCAGCGCGGGAAGCATGGAGCGGTATTTCCAGTCGCCGCCGTTGGTCTCGCCCTGATACCAGATCACGCCCCGGATGCGGAAATCGAGCAGCGGCTCGATTTCCCTCTTGTAGACCGCCGAAACCTGACCGACAGGATCACCTTTGTAATCCCGGATCGGTTTCTCGAAGGGGTCAACAGCGGTTGGACTCATGAACACCTGGATACGAGCACCGCCTTGCGACGCATGAATCAGGCCGACAGGAACTTTCCGCTGTTCTTGCAAGTGTCGGCCGAAGAAGTACCCGACCGCCGAGAAGCGATACATGGTCTTGGGGTTCGCTTCGAACCAAACCCCGGGCGGCCCATGGTGCGTAGCGCCG
>JBIPMZ010000315.1:0-3038 GCA_044376165.1 Cyanobium sp. | reverse complement strand
CTCTACGGCGACATGAACGGCGGGCTGGCGGTGATCGGCGATCTGTACAAGAGCACCGTGTTCGCCCTCTGCGAGTGGCTCGACAGCCCCGCCGCCGCCCCCGCCCGCACGGCCCTCGGCCTGCCGGCCGACGGGGAGCTGATCGGGGCGGCCATCCGCCACAAGCCCCCCAGCGCCGAGCTGCGACCCGATCAGCGCGACAGCGACTCCCTGCCCGACTACGCCGTGCTCGATCCGATCCTCAAGCGCCTGGTGGAGGAGCTCGCCCATCCCGAGCAGCTGGTGGCCGAGGGGGCCGAGGCCGCGGTGGTGCAGCGAGTGGCCCAGCTGCTGCAGCGGGCCGAATTCAAGCGCCGCCAGGCGGCTCCCTCCCTGAAGGTGAGCGGCCGGGCTTTCGGCAGTGGCTGGAGGATGCCGATTGCGGCGGCCAGCGAGGAACGCATCCCCTGATCCTCCAGCCAAACCAGCGAGGCCTTCAGGGGGCGGAAACGAAAGCTCGGCCCATGCGCGAGCGGAACAGATGACCAGCGGGGGTATGGGCGTAAGGGGCCAGGAAGGGGGTGGCCAGCAACACCGGAGCGGAATAACAGCGCTGGCGCACACTCAGCTTGAGCAGGACGATGGCATCGGCCGAGCGATCCAGCGCCAGGGCCGCCAATCCCCAGTAGCCCGGGGCTCCCACCCTGTCGGGTGAGGCGGGGATCAGGGTCATCGCCTCGTCGAGCAGGTGCTGGGCCCGGGAGCGCAGCCTTCCCTGGGCCAGGGCATAGGCCACCAAGGCCAGGGAGCCCTGGAAAGGCTTCTCGAGAATGCCGCAGGCTTCGATCCAGGCGGTGGCCGCCTCGGATTCGCCCCGCAGGGCCGCGAGCATGGCCAGGAAGAGCTGGCTCCCCACAAGTGCTGGATTGAGCCGCAACTGATGCAGGGCAGCCTCTTGGGCCATCGGGATCTCCCCGAGCGCCGCGTGGGCCAGGGAGGTGAGCAACCACCCCTGGCGGAGATTCTGGTGGGCTTGGGATTGCAGGCAGTCCAGGGCCAAGCCCGCCCTGCCGGTGAAGATCAGATGGCGCGCCCAGGATAAACGCGGCAGACCGGGAGGCAGGGTGGAGGCGAGCCAGTTGCCGTAGAGCCGGTCGCTGGTCTGCGGTTGCCAGAAGAGCAGCGACATAGCCTCCGCCTTGATGGCGGCCCAGCCCGGCGCTTGGGTGGGAAGCGCATCCCCCATATGTAGCCATCGCTGCAGCCCCGGCAGGGTGCTGGCGGAGCTACGGACACCCCAGAGGCATTGCAGGAGTTGCAAGTAACAGAGCTCCAGATATCCCTGGCCGAAAGTGGGGTCATAGTCGATGCTTTGCTGAATCAGCCACTGCTGACGGGGCAGGCTATAGGGATCATTATCCGGCCACAGATCATGGGCCTCGGCATAAAACAAGCTGCTCAGTAGGCGGGGATCCTCTGTACGAGCGGGATCCTCGGCACTAGAGGGGAGCCTCGGCGGAGACCCTGGCTGGTCGGGTTGACAGCGATCAGAGCAGGCTTTCAATCCAGAGAACGATTCGACAGAAGCCTCCAATCGATAGCCCTTCCCATATACGCCTCGAATCACCTCTCTGCCTAGAGGCCCGCTGGCAAAGACCTGTCTCAGTCGGTGTACAACCAAAGGAAGGTTGTCGTGGTATCTTTTCGTTTGCTTGGCTTCTCCCGAGTTTGGCCAAAGACTCGCAGAGATCTCGCCCGGAGAAAGGGTTTGATTCGGATGCCGCACAAGGATGAGCAGCAATTTTCGGGGCAAGGGCATTATATTGATAGTCAACCCAGCCAAGCTCAGCTCCCCTGAGCTGGTGAGCTGGTAGGGACCAATTCTCCAGCCCGCGTGAAATGCTGACTCCAATGTACGTCGTTGTTTGTGAAAGCAACTCTAGGGCGGCGATCGGTACGACGAAGTCGGAATCGCTGCCATTGGCGCCCGAAGAAGAACACCAGCAAAAGACATATTAACCGGCAATACAAACAACAACAGCAGGCATGCCCCCCCCGCCCCGAGCGACTCCATTCGCCTTGGAAGCAAGCAAGCCGCGGAGCAGGGCTTGAAAGAATGCTGAAAGGATTGGCGTTCGGCCCAGAAAGGGATCATGGTTGACCCGTCGAACACAGGACTCCCATGACCTTCAAGGCAACCAAAAAGCTTGCAAGATTTCCCTTTCCCCCGTTGTTGATCGGCCAGGGCCTGTGGTGAGAGTCCCAGGGCGGGCATTGCGCGATTGGCTGCTGGTGAGCGCCAGGACTGGTGAGCCAAACCCCGCCATACGGACGGGGGCTAAACCAGGAGAACGGGAGGGCCGGCTCAGCCAGGCCGGTCATCTGGTACTGGCCAGTGTCGTTGTATTCCTGGCTTGCTCTGGTTTGGTGTTTGCCAGAAAAGAAGCCCAAGTTCGCCTACAGAGACTGGCGTATTGCCACCGGGATGCGATTGGGCTCCAGCAGACGAAGACACCTGGAGCATCAATCCTTGTCGTGCTGGCAAAGGCTTTACCGAGCGCGACCTCTCTTCAAAGACAACGTTTAACCCAGCAAGCCACTGAGCTTGTAGCTCTCTACCGCTACCACTGCAGAAGCATGCAGGTTATCTCCGCGAACTATCAGTCGCTGGTGTGCGTAGCCAACGGCTCTGCCATGGTCTCGGCAACCATGCTGGCCCTGCTCGGCGTGCATGGCCTGAAGGGTGAGGTCGCCTGGCCTTTCACCGTGCTGTTGGCCTCTGCCTTCACCCTAGGCCTGGCGGTCGTGTCGATCCAAACTTTCAATTTAAATGACAATCTCAAGGCAAGTCGTGCGCTCTACGAACAAACGATTGGGCTCGCCCGCACCTTCGCTACCAGCATCGCCAATCAGCAGTACATGGGTGAGACAAAAGTCCTGAGCCTTCTTGATCGGCGGGATCTAAGCCTATTTATCAGACTTATCGATCAACAGCTGAGATCTGTAGACACCCCCACCTTTGTGATGAACGACAACTTCGCCTCCAAGGAAGCTCTGGT
>JBIPMZ010000314.1:0-3051 GCA_044376165.1 Cyanobium sp. | reverse complement strand
TCCGCTGAGACAGAGCCGGCTGCCCTTTGCACGATCTTCGAAACGCTGAACCGTACCGGCGTGAAGCTCAGCGTGTTCGAGCTGCTCACCGCCCGCTTCTGGAGCCAAGACCTCAAGCTGCGCGAACTCTGGCAGCAGGCCCGCAGCGATCACCCGCTGATCGGCCACTTTGATGTGGATCCTTACTACATGCTGATGGCCATCGCCCTGGCCAGTGGCAAAACCCCAAGCTGCAAACGGGGCGACGTGCTCAACCTCACTGCCGGCACCGTCACCCAGTGGTGGCAGCCAGTGATTGAGGCCCTGGCGCTCTCCCTCACGATCCTGCACGACGACTGCTGGGTGCTCGAGGCCCGCTGGTTGCCGTTCAACACCATGCTCTCTCCGATGGCGGCCGCCCTCGCCGCAGCTGGCGCCAGCAAGGGTGTGGCCATTGGTGCCCAGCGCGAACAGATCAAGCGCTGGTTCTGGTGCTCAGTGTTCAGCCAGGCCTACGAAAAATCGCCCAACACCCAGAGCGGCCGCGACGTGGGCGAGCTGATCCCCTGGCTCAGTGATTCAGCAGCCCCGGCTCCCGAAAACGTGCGCAGCTTCCACTTCAACCCCGAGCAACTCCGCGATGTCACACCCAGGCAGCGCTCCCTCTACCGCGCCACCATCTGCCTGATCCTCGCCAGCGGCGACCGCCCCCTCGACTTCCACAGCCGTGCCGTGCTGAACGAAAGGCTGCTCGATAGCAGTGGAATCGACGACCACCACATCTTCCCCGCCAAGTTCCTGGACGATCGGGGCATCGACCCACGCCTACGTGACTGCGTCCTCAACCGCTGCCTGATCGACAGAGAGACCAATCAACGCATCAGTTTCTCTGCCCCATCCGACTACATGGCGGAACTGCGGGATGAGCCGGGATTCCCGATGGAAACCGTGCTCGCCAGCCACCTGATTCCCCATGGGGACGAGTCGGGGCTTTGGGCCGACGACTTTGAGCGGTTCCTGGCGCAGCGGCAGGAGCTGGTGGGGGCAGCGATTGCACAGGCCACCGGCGCAACGCATGAAAAATCTGTTCTCGTTCGCTAATGGAGCGAACTGCAGCTCAAATCTCATGCATGGCACCCTGGGCTGCGTCGCGCAACCGGGCGCACCGACCCCTGTGGGCTGCATGGAAAAGCAGCTACAGTTCACTCATGGAGCGATCTGCCGCCCGTTTTTCATTCAAGGAAGCCCTGGCGCAGCTGCCTCGCGGTGCTCCCCTGGGGATGGAGATCCTGGCCGCCCATGGCATCACCGCCAAGCGGGCTTCGGCGCTGGTGCGATCAGGCTGGCTGCTGCGCCTGGGCCGCGCTGCCTACGGGCTTCCCGGCGACACCCTCCAGCGTGACGCCTGCCTGGCCTTCCTGGCGCAGCAGGTGCCGGGGTTGCATGTCGCCGGCAAAACGGCCCTGGCCTGGCGCGGTGTCCGTCACAACCTGGCCTACCGAGAAACCGTGGTGCTCTGGGGTGATCAGCCGGCCCGTCTGCCCCGTTGGCTGGATGGCGTCGTGCCCGTGCGTTACCGCGTGGCCCACATCTTTGATGCCGATCTGCCGGCAGGGCTGGGCCTGGCTCCCCTGGCCGGTGGCCATCCAGGGCTGCCCGTGTCTGCTCCGGAACGGGCCCTGCTGGAGCTGCTCAGCGAAACCGGCAGCTTCGAGGGCCTGGAGGAGGTGCGCCAGTTGGTGGAGAGCACGCGCAATCTGCGGCTGCCGCTGCTCGATGAGCTCCTGGGCCACCTCACCCGCATCAAGGTGGTGCGCCTCGCTGCCCGGCTGGCGAGCGAGCTCGAATTGCCCTGGG
Organism: Cyanobium sp.; assembly: GCA_044376165.1. Taxonomy (GTDB): domain Bacteria; phylum Cyanobacteriota; class Cyanobacteriia; order PCC-6307; family Cyanobiaceae; genus Cyanobium. Next base: position 1,215 of record JBIPMZ010000314.1, on the reverse strand, counting down.
CCGAGCTGGCCCAGCGCCACAGTCGCCGTCTCGGTGGCGGGCGCCGCTGGGTGGCCATGGGCCGCACCGGTGAGCGCCTGGATCTGGCCGCCACACCATGAACGGCGCCTACACCGCCACGGTGCGCCAGCTGTTGGACATCGCTCCGATCGATGCGGTGTTCACCAACCACAACCTCGGCCGTGAAGCCGCGTTGCAGGCCATTGCCGCCGAGCTCAGTGCGATCAGCCAGCAGCTGGAGGCCATGGGCTACGAGGTGAGACAGAGCAGGAACAGCTCCGGTAACGAAAGCAAGCTCATGGTGATTGGACCCTTGGCCGAGGTGAAGGTGGAGGTGAATGAGGTGTTTCGCGGCACCCTGCTCCCCCTGCAACAACGGCCGCTTTCACCAGCCACGGAGGAGGAGTTTGCCCAGGCGGTCACGCTGCCGTTGCTCGCCACCGCTGAGCTCTACGGCAGCAAGCTCGTGGCCGCCATGGACCGGCAGCATCCCCGGGATCTCTTTGACGTTCTGGTCCTCTACGACACCATCGGCCTGTCGCAAGAGATCGTGGATTGCTTCGTGGCCTATCTGGCCGGTCACAACAGACCGGTGCATGAGGTGCTGATGCCCCGTCTCCAACCTCTCGATGCCACGTTCGCCAATCAGTTCAATGGCATGACCCGCGACGAGGTCAGCCTGGAAGCACTGGAGCAAACCCGCAAACGCTTGGTTCAGGACCTGCCCCGCGCCCTCAGCGACCAGCACCGCACCTTTCTGCTTTCTCTGGTGCAGAACCAGCCGCGCTGGGACTGCATGCCATTTCCCCATCTGCAGGAGCTGCCGGCCATCCGCTGGAAGCTTCAGAACCTGGCCAAGCTGAGGGGTGCCAAGCGCACTGAACAGATTGAGGGACTGCAGGCCTGTTTTCAGCAGGCAGGTGGACCGGCCTGATGCTCCCTTCCGTTGTTGCCAGCGAGCTGGAGCAGGTGGCCGCCGATGCCATCCGCACCGCCTTTCACCCCACCACGCCGGGCTTTTCCGGGCTGATCGATCGGTTCCTGGCCGATCGGGAGCAGTTGCTCAAGGGCCCCTACGTGTCCGTCGCCCTGCCCTTCCACCAGGGCACGGGGCGCGACTGGTTCCCTGAGATTCCGCTGCCCTTCCCGCCCTACCGCCATCAGGAGAAGGCCTTCGATCGGTTGCTGCCCGGCAGCCCGCGCAACACCCTGGTG
>JBIPMZ010000051.1:0-11367 GCA_044376165.1 Cyanobium sp. | reverse complement strand
GGCAGGCCGGCCAGGTTGGCCGGGATCGTGAGGAGGTCGGCCAGATACATGGCCAGGGGATCGTCGGCGTGGGCGCCGAAGCGGAAGGCGGTGGTGGGGGAGGTGGGGGAGAGCAGCACGTCCACCTGCGCGAAGGCCCGCTGGAAATCGTTGCGGATCAGGGTGCGCACCTGCTGAGCCTTGCGGTAGTAGGCATCCACGTAGCCGGCGGAGAGCGCATAGGTGCCGATCAGGATGCGCCGCTTCACCTCATCGCCGAAGCCTTCGGCGCGGCTGCGGGCGGTCATCTCCGCGAGGCTGGCTGCACCCTCGCTGCGGTAGCCGTACTTCACCCCGTCGTAGCGCGCCAGGTTGGCGGAGGCCTCCGAAGGGGCGATCACGTAGTAAGTGGCGATGCCGTCGTCAAAGCGGGGGCAGTCGATCTCGATCAGCTCACAGCCCAGGGATTGCAGCTGGTCGGCCGCGGCCAGCACGGAGGCCTTCACCTGGGGGTCGAGGCCCTGCTCCTGGAAGCATTGGCGGATCAACCCCACCCGCAGGCCCTTCAGCGGACCCTCCAACCCCGCCACGTAATCGGGCACGGGAACCGTGAGGCAGGTGGAATCGCGGGCGTCGGCGCCGGCGATGACCTGCAGAAGCTCGGCCGCATCCGCCACCGTGGTGGTGAACGGCCCCACCTGATCGAGGGAGCTGGCGAAGGCCACCAGGCCCCAGCGGCTCACCCGCCCGTAGGTGGGCTTGAGGCCCACCACCCCGCAAAAGGAGGCGGGCTGGCGGATCGACCCGCCGGTGTCGGAGCCGAGGGCGGCGACGCACTCGCCCGCCGCCACGGCTGCGGCGCTGCCCCCGGAGCTGCCGCCCGGCACGCGCTCGGGATCCCAGGGGTTGCGGCTGGGGCCAAAGGCGGAGGTCTCGGTGGAGCTGCCCATGGCGAACTCATCGAGGTTGGTCTTGCCGAGCAGCACCGCACCGGCGCTCCACAGGCGTTCGGTGACCGTGGATTCGTACGGGGGCACAAAATTCTCCAGCATGCGACTGGAGCAGGTGGTGCGGATGCCGCGGGTGCAGAGGTTGTCCTTGATCGCCAGGGGCACCCCCGCGAGGGGGGGAAGGGCCGCACCCGCGGAGCGCGCGGCATCGATGCGGTCGGCATCGGCCTGCGCCCGCTCCGCGGTGACCTCCAGGAAGGCGTGCAGGGTGGGGTCGACGGCCGCGATGCGCGCGAGGTGGCTGTCGGTGAGCTCCCGGGCGGAGACCTCACCGCGCTTGAGTTGCTCGCGCCACTGGGCGATCCCCATCGGCCATCTCTTGGCTGCTGGGGGGACGCTATCAGCCGGACGCGTCGGGGGTTCCAGACGCGTCGGGGGTTTCGGTGAGCGGCTCGCTGCGTTGGGTCTGGAGCAAGCGGTGCTCCAGGGAGCCGGGGGCCTCCGAGCGCAGGTCGTCGAGGAAGGCCGGGAGCTGCTGCTCCAGGGTGCTGCGGCGCAGGAAGGGGCCGAACCAGTACACGGCATCGGGCGAGCGGGTCTCGACCCTGGCCCACCAAGCGACTCCGAGCCCGTTTGCGAGGCTGCGCACCGGCCAGAGCAGGGGATTCATGGACGGGGACAAAGACCTCCCCATTTTGACCATGGGCTCCGGGGGCGGTAGGGCCCGCCGGAGGTGATGGGCCTCAGAGGGTGATGTCCGCCTGAAACGGGGCCGGCATGCCGCTGGGTTGGGCTGCGACAAGCTCCGGGGCCCTTTCCGGGGCCAGCTCCGCTGCCAGGTCGGCTGCGGAATCCGGTTCGCTCTCCGCGGCGATCTCTGGGGCGACCTCCAGCGCGACCTCTGGCGCGACCTCTGGGGTGGCCTCCAGCGCGCTCTCCGGTGCGACCTCCGGCGAGATCCCCGCTGGGGTGTCCGGCCCGGTTGGCTGCGCCGCTTCCAGCACGGGTTCTTGCGGGGTCTCCGCTGGCCTCTCGGCCGGCAGGTCGTCGTCCGGGGACTCGGCCGGCAGGGGCATCGCCGCTTCGGGCTCGGCGGGCGCGTCGGCGGGGGCGTCGGCGGCGTCGGGCTCGGGGAGGGGCGGGGCCGCCAGGGCGGGGCGGGTGAGGCGCGGGGCGGGGGCTGTGCCGCTCAATCCGCGCATCCAGCCCCGACGCGCCACCTCGTAGAGGACCAGGGCGGTGGCCACCCCGGCGTTGAGGCTCGGCGTGGCACCGCGCAGGGGGACGCGCACCAGCTGGTCGCAGCTGCGGCGGGTGAGCATCGACAGCCCGTCCGCCTCCGATCCGGTCACCACCACCAGCGGACCGCTGAGATCGGCCTCCTCCAGGGTGAGGCTGCCCTCGCTGGCCAGGCCGACCACCCGGTAGCCCTCCTGCTTGAGCGTTTCGAGGGCGCGGTTCAGGTTCACCACCCGCGCCACCGGCAGGTGCTCCAGCGCTCCGGCGGCCACCTTGGCCACCGAACCGGTGAGCCCCGCGCTGCGCCGCTGCGGCAAAACCATGGCATGGGCCCCGAGGGCCTCGGCGCTGCGCACGATCGAGCCCAGGTTTTGGGGGTCGGTGAGTCCATCGAGGGCGATCAGCAGGGGCGGTTCCCCCAGCCCGCGACATCCCTCCAGCAGGGTGGGCAGATCGAGGGTTTCCGCGGCGGCGGGCTGCAGCACGATGCCCTGATGCACTCCGCCGGCACTGATCTGGCCGAGGCGAGCCCAGGTGACCTCCTCCACCAGCACGCCGGATCCCTTGGCCTCGCGGAGCCGTTGCAGGAAACGGGGGCTGAAGCGCAGCTCCGGGGTGCACCAGATGCGGTGGATCGGCCGCTCGCTCTCCAGGGCGGCCAGGGCGGCATGGCGGCCCCAGATCAGATCGCTGCCCACCTCCGGCGTGTGGCTGTCCACCTCGCCTTGGGTTTCGCTCTGGCGATCGTTCCCCGGGATCGGGGGCTCTTGGAGGGCGGGGCGGCGGGGAAAGCGGGCAGAGCGCCCCTCCTCTCGCCACCCGCCCTCAGCGGAGGCAGCCCTCTCCGGCGGGCCGAAGCGATCGGGCCTGGGGGAGCGGTCGCCTCGGCTGAAGCGATCGGGCTTGCCGAACCGGTCGGGCTTGCCGAACCGGTCGGGCTTGCCGAAGCGATCGGGTTTGCCAAAACGATCGGGTTTGCCGAACCGATCGGGCTTGCCAAAACGCTCGGCTGGGCCCGTGCGGTCGGCCTGGCCGAAGCGATCGGGTTGGCTCCATCGATCGGGCTGGCCAAAGCGTTCGGACCCACCGGCTCTCTCGGGCCGAGCGGAGCGTTCGGGGCCGCCAAACCGTTCGGGCCTTCCGGGCCGGAACGGGCGGGGGCCCCGCTCGGGACGCTCGCTCCGCTCGAAGCGGACAGGGCGCAGGGGGCGCTCCCCTCGGGGGGCCTCCCGGCTGCCCTCGCGGGGGCGGTCTGCGGCGCGCTCGCCGGGAGGCTGCCAGGGGCGCTCGCCCCCCTCTTCGCGATCCCGGCGGGATCGGGGCGGACCGAAGCGTCCGCCGACGGGACGGGGGCCGCGGCGACCGCGCTCCGGTCTTGCGTCAAAGCGACGATCGGATGGGGGACTCATGGGCGTGGAAGGCGAGGATCCGTCAGGGGCTGGTCGTCGACTCTGGGCTATCGAGGACATCGAGCAGTTCGGCAAGCCGCTGCGGATCGCGCAGAAACAGCCATCCCAGCATCGTCTCAAATCCCGTGGCCTGCCCATACAGGGCCGGATCGCCTCCGCGGGGGCCCCGCCCGGCGCGGTTGCGGCCCCGCCGCACCAGGTCGCGCTCGTGGGGCCGCAGCCGGGGTTCGAGGCGCTGCAGCGCCTCCGCCTGCGCGGCCGCCCGCACCCGGCCCACCACCGCCCGGTGGGCATCCTGCGGGCGCGCCGGCTGGCGGCATTGGATCAGGCGCTGCTGCAACTCCCAAACCGCATCGCCCAGCCACGCGAGCTGCTGGGGGGGGAGCTCGGCGATGGGGACGGGGCGGGGGCCGCCGGCCAGCCAGCCGGCGGCCGGATCAGGCGGCGGCAAGGCTGCCCAGGGCCTGCTGGAGATCGGGCTGGAGGTGCAGGAACTGCTCCAGACGCACCAGCTTGACCGTCTGGATCACGCGGGCATTGCCCACCACCACGAATTGGAGGCCGGCATCGCTGCACTCCTTGGCGAGCTGCACCAGGGCCCCGAGGCCGGAGGAGTCGAGGAAGTCGATGCGGCTGAGATCGATCACAAGGGGCAGGGCGCTTCCCGCTCGCCACTCCTGCACGTAGGCAGTGAACTGTTTGTCGGAGTAGGCATCCAGCTGCCCGATGAAGCGGAACAGCAGGCAGCGCTCCTGCCGCTCGCAACCACCCCGCAGGGAGACGGTCAGTCGCTGCAATTCGGTGATGGCTCCAGCCCCCGCATGGTGACAATGCTGGGCAGTGTAGGGAGCGCTTCCCGGACTGACAGCACCGCAAGGAAAGCTTCAAACCCGCCGCGCGGCCATCAGGGCGACGAAGCGGCCGAAGTGATGGTCGGCATCGTGGGGTCCGGGGCTCGCCTCCGGGTGGTATTGCACCCCGAAGACCGGCTGGTCGCGCATCACGAGGGCCGCCACGGTGCGGTCGTTGAGGTTGTGGTGGGTGATCCGCACCCGATCGCTGGGCAGGGAATCGGCCGCGAGGGCGAAGCCGTGGTTTTGGCTGGTGATCTCCACGACGCCGGTGGCGCCGCAGGGGTGATTGAGACCGCGATGGCCGTAGCCGAGCTTGAAGGTGGTGCCGCCCAGGGCCAGGCCGAGGATCTGGTGGCCCAGGCAGATGCCGAACAGGGGCAGGCTGCGCTGGGCGATCAGGCCGGCGGCCAGGGCGATGCCAGAGTGAACAGCCGCCGGATCGCCGGGGCCGTTGGAGAGGAACACCCCCTCCGGCTCGTGGCGAAGCACCTCCTGGAGGCTGCTGCCCGCGGGCAGCACCGTGACCTCGCAGCCATGGGCGACGAGGCGCTCCAAGATCGCCCGCTTGATGCCGAAATCGATGGCCACCACCCGATAGGGGGTATCCGGCTGGGGCTGGAGGCGGGCGTCGAAGCCGACGGGGCAGAGGGAGGTCCAGCGGTAGGGGTCTGCGGTGCTGACGCTTTCCGCCAGGTTGAGGCCATCCATGGGGGGCGCGGAGCGCACGCGCTCCAGCAGGGAGGCCGGGGGGGTGCCGTCGCTGGCGATGGCGCCATTGATCGCTCCGCCCTCCCGCAGGTGGCGCACCAGGGCGCGGGTGTCGACCCCTTCGATGCCGATCACACCGTGGCGCTGCAGCCAGGGCTCCAGGCTTTCCTCGCTGCGCCAGCTGCTGGCCACCGGCGAGAGGCGGCGGGCGATCAGTCCGCGGGCGTGGGGCTGGCTGGCCTCCTGGTCGTGGGGGTTGACGCCGGTGTTGCCGAGCTCGGGATAGGTGAAGGTGACCAGCTGACCGGCGTAGCTGGGGTCGGTGAGCACCTCCTGATAGCCGGTCATGCCGGTGTTGAACACCACCTCGCCCAGCACGACGCCGCGGGCTCCGCAGGCCCGGCCGCGCACGACGAGACCGTCCGCCAGGACCAGCACGGCCTCGGCGGCGGGTTCGGGGGGGGAGGAGGGGGAAGGCAAGGGCGCCGGTTCGCTGGCTCTGATCATCCCGCAGGGCCCAGGCTGCGAACCAGCGCCTGCAGCTGCTGCCAGGGACGGCCCTCCACCAGGGCGGCGCGGGCCAGGGCGACCCCGTCTGCCACCGAGGCGCTGCGACCGCTCACCCAGAGCACCAAGGCGGTGTTGAGCACCACCACATCGCGCTGGGCCGGCGTTCCAGCCCCCTGCAGAACCGCGGCGAGGATGCGTTGATTTTCCGCCACATCGCCGCCGCAGATCGCCTCCATCGGGGCCGGCTCCAGCCCCAGCTCCCGGGGATCGAGCACCTCGCGGCGAAGCTCTCCGTTTTCCAGAACCCGCAGCTCGCTGGGGCCGGAGAGGGTGGCCTCATCCAAGCCGCCGTGGCCGTGGACCACCACAGCCCGGCCCTGCTCCAGACGCTGCAGGGCCTCCGCCATCGGATCGAGCAGATCGGGCCGGGCGACGCCGAGCACCTGGCTCTCGGGTCGCAGCGGATTGACGAGCGGACCGAGCAGGTTGAACACGGTGCGCACCCCGAGGGTGCGTCGCAGGGGGGCCAAGCCCGCCAGGGCCGGATGCCATCCCGGGGCGAACAGGAAGGTCACCCCCACCTCGGAGAGGGCGGCGAGGGCGAGGGCCGGGGGGGCCTGGAGGTTGACCCCCAGGGCCTCGAGCACGTCGGCGGAGCCCACCCGACCGCTGGCGCTGCGGTTGCCGTGCTTGGCCACCCGGGCGCCGCAGGCGGCGGCGGTGAAGGCCACCGCCGTGGAGATGTTGAAGCTGTCCACGCCGGCACCGCCCGTGCCGCAGGTATCCACCAGCGGCAGGGCGGGGCGGGCGCCGGGCAGGGGGCAGGCCCGGCGCAGCTCGCCGGCCATCGCCGCCAGCTCCTCGCCGCTCACGCCCTTGGCCCGCAGGGCCGTGAGCACGGCCGCGGTGAGCAGCGGATCGACGCGGCCCTCCAGCCAGGCGCGCATCAGGGCCGCGGCGGTGGCCCCGTCGAGGTCGCGACCCTGGATCAGCGACTCCAGCAGGGCGGGGCCGGCGGGGGAGGAGGCGGAGACACTCATCGCTGCGGAAGGCGGGCGGGCACGAAATGGTGGCCAGAAAAAAGCCCGGGTGCAGGGCACTCCGGGCCGGGTGATGGGGACAGGTCCACTATCGCCCGAAGCGGTGGCTCAGCCCTGCCCGTCGCCGGCGGTGTCGAAGCCGGAGCCCACGGCCTCCGCCGGCTGCGCCGGCCCCGGCCGGAAGCCGGCGGCCCAGATCGCGCGGGTGCGCTGCTGCAGGGCGGCCGGATCTAGCTTCCAGAGGCGAAGCACGCGCTGCAGGTCGTCGCGCAGGTCGGTGGCGCCGGGAAAGCCTTCGTAGCGGTGCAGCAGGCGGGCGGCATCCACGAGGTGCGCCTCCGCGGGGTTTTCCACCGCCAGCAGGCCATCGATCACCAGCCGATCGATGGCGTGGAGGGGATGGTTTTGCTCCAACGGCGTTTCAGGCATGGCGAAGCGAGGGCGCCAGCGGCCTGCGTAGGTTAGGCCCACCTTCTCGATCGGCGGCCCCGCGATGAGCGCCCTGCGGCTCGACCTGATCCGGCGCTATCTGCGACCCCACCGCCGGGAGGTGCTGCTCGGCATCTTCGCCCTGCTGCTGGTCAACCTGCTGGGGGTTTCCATCCCCCTGCTGGTGGAGCGGGTGGTGAACGAATTGCGGCCGGGCTTCTCCCTGCGCTACGTGCTCGGCCAGTCGTTGCTGCTGGTGCTGCTGGCCAGCGTGATGGGGGCGGTGCGCCTGGCCTCCCGGATGGTGGTGTTTGGCATCGGCCGCCAGGTGGAGGCCGATCTGAAGCAGCAGATCTTCGATCACCTGCTGCGCCAGGAGCCGGGCTGGGTGCAGACGATGGGCAGCGGCGAGGTGATCAGCCGGGCCACCAGCGATGTGGAGCAGGTGCGGCGGCTGATGGGGTTCGCCGTGCTCAGCCTCACGAACACGGTGCTGGCCTATGCCCTCACCCTGCCGGCGATGCTGCGCATCGACCCGCTGCTCACCCTGGCGGCCCTGGCCCTCTATCCGGTGATGCTGCTGGTGGTGCGGTTGTTTGGCGGGCGGATGATGCGCCAGCAGCGACGACAGCAGGAGGCGCTGGCCTGCCTGAGCGACCTGGTGCAGGAAGACCTCTCCGGCATCAGCGCGATCAAGATCTACGGGCAGGAGGTAACGGAGGAGTCGGCCTTCGCGGCGCGCAACCGCACCTACCGCGACATGGCCCTGCGGCTGGCGCGCACCCGCAGCAGCCTCTTCCCCCTGCTGGAGGGCATCTCGTCGGTGAGCCTGCTGGTGCTGCTCGCCCTGGGCTCCGGCCAGATCGAGGCGGGCCGGCTGAGCATCGGCGGCTTGGTGGCCTTGATTTTGTATGTGGAGAGGCTGGTCTTCCCCACCGCCCTGCTCGGCTTCACGCTCAATACGTTCCAGACGGGACAGGTGAGCCTGGAGCGGGTGGAGCAGCTGCTCTCCCGGCGCCCCCTGGTGCTCTCGCCGCCCCGGCCGCAGCCCCCGGCGGCCCAACCCCGCGGGGTGGTGGAAGCCCGCGGCCTCACGGTGCGCTACCCCGGTGCCGCCCGACCCGCCCTCGACTGCCTGCACTTCCGGTTGGAGCCGGGGGAGCTGGTGGCGTTGGTGGGGCCGGTGGGTTGCGGCAAGACCACCCTGGCCCGGGCTTTGGGGCGGATGGTGGAGGTGCCGCCCGGCGAGCTGTTCCTCGACGGGGTGGATGTGACGGCGATGCGGCTGGACGACCTGCGACGGCAGGTGGCGCTGGTGCCCCAGGAGGGCTATCTGTTCACCGCCACCCTGGCGGACAACCTCCGCTACGGCGAGCCGGAGGCGGGGATGGAGCGGGTGGAGGAGGCCGCGGGCCGGGCGCAGCTGGAGGGGGACATCCGCGGCTTCCCGGACGGGTATCAAACCCTGGTGGGCGAGCGGGGCATCACCCTCAGCGGCGGCCAACGCCAGCGGACGGCCCTGGCCCGGGCCCTGCTGGTGAAGGCGCCGCTGCTGGTGCTCGACGACGCCCTGGCGAGCGTGGACAACACCACGGCGGCGGGCATCCTGCGCACGATCCGCGAGCAGGGGGAGCGGACGGTGCTGTTGATCAGCCACCAGCTCTCCGCCGCTGCGGCCTGCGATCGGATCCTGGTGCTGGAGGCCGGGCGGCTGGTGCAGCAGGGGCACCACCGGGAGCTGGTGCGCCAGCCGGGTGCGTACCGCAGGCTTTGGGAGCGGGAGGAGGCCCAACGGCTCCAGGCCGCCTAGGGGAAGTGAGCTGGGCCAGCCCTTAGCACAAGCAATGTTGCGGCTTGGGGGCAGAAGATCGCCAGAACCGCTCCGCCGGGCTTAGCTAGCAGTCCTGTGTGCCCGCGGAATCCCGCCATGGAAGCCGGCAAGCCCTACAACCTGCGCTGCACCCTCACCTTCGGGGACATCTACGGCCAGATCCTGATCTGGATGCTGGTGATCTTTGTGAGCCTGGCTGCGGGTCTGGCGTTGATGGGGGCGAGCAAGCCCCTGTTCGCCCTGCTCGGGGTGGGGTTGATCCTGGTGTTGTCGCTGCCGTTTCTGCTGTTTGCCTTCACCACCACCCTGCTGAACCACATCGCCCTGGTGCCGGCGCAGGAGCCCTGACGCGCCGCCTAGGCTCGCGGCCCCACGTTCGGGTGATGGAGATGTTTGGTCGTCTACGGGGTGGCGCGGCGGCGCTTCAGGATCCCGCCTCCCTGCTCCATGCGGTGCTGGGCACCCCGCTGCTGGCGCCGCTGGCGGCGGGGCAGGCGGAGGCGATGTTTGGCTGCGGCTGCTTCTGGGGGGCGGAGAAGGGGTTTTGGCGCCTGCCCGGCGTGGTGACCACCGCGGTGGGGTATGCCGGCGGGGCGATGGCGGATCCGAGCTACGAGCAGGTGTGCAGCGGTCGCACCGGCCATGCGGAGGTGGTGCGCGTGGTGTGGGATGGCGGGGTGGTGTCGTTCGGGGATCTGCTGAAGCTGTTTTGGGAATGCCACGACCCCACCCAGGGCGACCGCCAGGGGAACGACCGGGGCAGCCAGTACCGCTCGGCGATCTATGTGAACGATCCGGAGTTGCGGGCTCAGGCCGAGCGCAGCCGCGAGGCCTACGGGCGGGCGTTGGCGAGCCGCGGCCACGGCGCGATCACCACCGAGATCGCCCAAGACCGCCCCTTCTTCTTCGCCGAGCCGTACCACCAGCAGTACCTGGCCAAACCGGGAAGCCGGCCTTACTGTTCGGCTCAGCCCACCGGCATCCCTTTGCCGGACCACGAGGGTTTCCATCCCCTGCTTCCCCCCGCCGTCTGGGATGCCTACGACTGGTCGATCCCCCACTGCATCCTGCGTGGCGAGAACAGCCCCATCCCCCTTGCCTGAGCCGCTGCGCCGGGGCGGGCGGGTGAGGTGCTGGGCGGCTCTGCTGCCGCTGCTGGCCGCGCTGCCCCTTCCCGCTGCCGCCATCGCCCACCCGCTCCAGTGGCAGGCGATGGGCTCTCCCTGGTGGGAGAACTACGAAACGCGGGAAACCTACCGCTGCCCCGACCAACGCACCCTTGTGGTGGAACGCAACGACGCCCAGGCGTCCCTGCTGAGCGGCCGCTTTCGCTCCACCCTGTTTCGGGAGCCTTCCGACGCCCCCGGCCTGCGCTATCAGGACGGACGGCGGCGGCTGATCCTGCGGGGCGATGAGCTCACCCTGGAAGAATTGCCCCAACGCCTGATCTGCATCCGCACGGAGGAGGTATGACCCCACTGTCCGACCGGGTGGTGATCACCCTGTTGATCACCACGGTGGCGCTGGTGTTCGCCCTGATCTTCTGGACGGTGCGTCTGGCGCCGTCGCCGGAGCCGCCGCTGCAGTGGCGCCAGGGAGCGCCGGAGGCGCAACGGCTGCCCGCCTCGGCGCCGGCCGGGCTGACGGCTTGATGGGCCCTCCCCCATCGCCTTCTGTTGAACCGGAAGCGGAGGCGCTTTCCACCGCGAGCGACGGGGCGCTGCCGGAACCCCCGTCGCGCCGTCAGCTCCACCCGCTGCCCCCGGGCCTGGTGGAGCTCTACGGGCTGCTGGCGGTGCTGTTTGTGCTGGTGCCGGAATGGATGGCGGGGGGCGCCCTGCTGGGCCTTCGGCTGGGCCGGGAGGATCCCGATCTGCCGGTGGCCTCCGCCGCCTGGCAGAAGCTGCCGGAGCTGCGCCTGGCCACCTTGAGCCTGGCGGAACTGCGCCAGCTCGCGCAGCGGGAGGGCCTCTGGGGCTACGGGCGATGGGATCGCGCACACCTCACCCGGCGGCTGCTCCAGCGGCTGCGGCCCGCGGGAGGGAAGCAGAAGTCGGTGTGGTAGCTTGTTTTTGCCGGTCTTTGCCGGGGCGTAGCGCAGCTTGGTAGCGCACCACTTTGGGGTAGTGGGGGTCGTGGGTTCAAATCCCGCCGCTCCGATTCCAAGGCCGGCCCCTTTTCAGCTGATAGAAGAGATGATTGGAGTGGGAGTGTGAAGTCAGGGATTTCGCCATAGTGGCATCACATCGCTGAACTTTTTGTATTTACCTTCGCCCAGGTTGTCGATCGCCCGATCAAACCAGCTCGTGAAATCCTGGCTGGGATGGAGGCGTTCAGCGCGTTTCAGCGCCAGAAGAATCTCGCGCCCGCGATAGAGATATTCTTTCCTGGTGGAGATCGGCAACACCCCATTCAGGG
>JBIPMZ010000403.1:0-3061 GCA_044376165.1 Cyanobium sp. | reverse complement strand
AGCCATCGAAGCCTTGGATCGCAGCCATCCACAAGGACCGTGACCAGGCCCTGACGTTCCCACGCATTGAGACCAGCTGGAAAGCCGCCAGAGCCAAGGATTCCAACAACACGCAGCCAGCCAGATTGGATCATCGAGGTGAGCCATTGCGACCAGCGATGTCAGCCATGGAAAACAATGTGACGATGGCGGCAAGCAAGAGCTGGTAAAATACAAAAGGCAACAATTTTACAGTTTTTACTCATGAGATTTCTGCCTGTTTCCGGCCTGGCCGTGCTCGCCCTCAGCCTTGTCGGCGCACCCAAGGCTGAGGCGGTGACGACAGTTTGCACACCGATTTGGAGTCAGCCGAATGGTGTACCAGGGGGGACTAAGTCAGCTTCCATTTCAGGCGCCAATCCTCCTTGCCCGACTTCTCCTATTACAATAACGGTAGGCACTGGATCAGGAAATGGTGCCGGAACCATATTTGGCGCCACATGGGACACATACCTGCTTTCCAATCAATTTCCCACAACATCTAATACTGCGATCATAGTGGGATCAGCGCCATTGTCGAGCGACGACGTAACAATAACATTCGGCGAATCCGTCAAAAACCCTTACTTTTACGCATCTGGACTGACTTACACAGAATCCATTACCTTCTCCTCCCCTCATGCAATTCTGCAATCCTATGGGGTCAGCGTGAGCGACTCGACCATCACTGGTAGCGGCACCTCTGACTTTAACACCGGTTTTGTAGCTCAATTCCTCGGGGATTTTTCAGAGATCACTTTTAGGCATAGCACCACCACAAGTGCTTACTCAGACGGCTTTGGCTTCACCACAGGTGTAACATATGTGCCAACCCCCGGCCCCCTGCCCATCCTTGGGATTGGAGCTGCCCTGAGCCAGGCCCGCAGGCTGCGTCGCCTGACCCTCATGCAACGCGATCGCCGCTCCCAGATCGGGTAGGTCGCCACAATGCAGCGGGCGGCACCGATCAAGTCGGCACTGCCCGCCACCCGCATTCGCTGCCCCGCGATGGTCGATCCAGCTCAACGCAAACTGGGCGCACCTTGATCAGCCCGGCGCTCGCGCAGACAATCGTCATCCTGATCTCGCCGATCAACGGGACACATCGACGCCAGGACAAGCCTGAGCAGATCCGGCTGAAAACGGTTGCGGCTGATCGAAAGCCCTGCAGACATCAACCCAGCACTGTTGCCAGAGGCTGCAGCAGGAAAGATCCGAGCCGAGCCACACGGGCATGACGTTCGATCAGCCCGGGTCGGCAGGAGAGAGCAGCACCGAGCAGCGTTTCCTGTCGCGCAGCAGAGGCTTGCGGGGCCTGGTTCAGACATCGCCAAACCCGGGCGATCACGATGGCAAGTCGGTCAGAAGAGCCGTTCGATGGCCGCAACCAAGGCATCTGGAGGAGGGGCCACCGAAGCGGGACTGCGCTGCGATTGATCAGCCCCGGCCTCGGGAAGGGTGGCATACGCCACAGCAATAGGCCTCAGCACAAAGCCGCCTTGCGGCGGCTCAGCAAAAGCTCCGGACAGATCAAGGCAGCAGGACCCGGCCGGAATGACCGGTAAACCTCACGTCCAGTTCTTGGCCACGATCGCGGCCTTGAGCACCTGGTTCACCTCCCCCTTGGTGGTGTCGCAGCTGATCTCCAGCACCATGTCGACCACCGACACGTTGGGGGTTGGAACGATGTTGACGGCAGCGGCGCAGGTCGCGGTGGGAGGCAGCGAGGATGCGCTGGTCACCCGTAGAGCTGTGGGTGGTGGTGCAGCTGGCGTTGCTGAGGATGTCCCAGTCCGCATGGCGGTATTGATCGGCTGGCCATGAAGGCCAGGGCTGGGATCACTTGCGGCCTGGCTGGAGAAGCCCTGCATGAAGCGCGGGCCACCGTCTTCAGAGCGCCAGCCGCCGCCCCACCCGGGTCACATGCTGGCGCAGGGGTTCGGGCAACTCGTGATGCAACGAGAGGTCAATGCTCCAAGGGAGCAGCAGGTCATCGAGGGCGCCCATCAGCCGCAGGCGGTCGTGATGGCGGAGATCGGGCGCCACCAGGGTGAGGTCGATGTCGGAGCCGGGGCGATGGCGGCCCATGGCGCGGGAGCCGTAGAGCCACACCTCCTGCACGGCGGGCTCGGCGCTGAGCACCGCCAGCAGCCGGGCCGAGGCCTCCGGCGGCAATCCGGGGATGGCGGCGATGGCGGCGGGAGGTTCAGCCATCCAGCTCCTGGGCGGCGGTGGCCTGAAGGCGCTGGCTCAGCAGCAGGCGCAGCTCCCGGAAACAGAGCAGATAGCGACCCTCCACCTGCTGGCTCACCTGCTCGGCGGTGGCGCGGTTGTACGTATGGCTGGTGAGGTTGCGGTCCTGCACCATGGCCAGCCAGGCCTCGCCATCACCGATCAGGCCCACGCGGAAGGCCAGCCGCAGGGTGTCGCGTGAGCCGATCAGGCCGGCGTTGCCCTCCGCCAGCAGCAGATCGCGCAGGGTGTTCCAGCCCAGCTCGAAGCAATACTCAAAGGCCTTGATCAGGCCCTGCCGTTCCCGCTCGTTGAGCGCTGGAGGCTGGAAGAAGGTCTCCAGCTGATCGAGGGCCTGGCAGAAGTTGGCGAAGCGCTGCTGCCAGCGGATGTCGGGTGGCATGGCAGCGGGGTGATGGGGTCAGTCTGCACCGGGCCGCATTGCAGAGCTGGCTGCCTGTACTTGAGGGGGAGTCAGCCGCCGGCTGGGCGCAGATCGCTGGGCATCAGCCCCAGGGCGAGGGCGCCACGCTGCCTCAGCTGGGCCAGCAAGCCGGGCTCCAGCCGCCCGAACGGGTCCCCCAGCAGGCTCACCAGTAGACAGGTGAGCTGATCGCACAGGGCCAGGCTGTCGGTTTTCAGGCCATTGGCCGGCGTGGCCTCGATCACCACACGCAAGGGAAGAATCCGGGAGGAGAGATCCGAGCTGAGCGGAACGACGAGAACGGTCGATCGGCCCGGGTAGGCGGGAGAGAGAACCACGACAGGGCGTCGCTTGCTGTCGCGCAGCAGGGGGTTGCCAGGCCAGGTG
>JBIPMZ010000050.1:0-11435 GCA_044376165.1 Cyanobium sp. | reverse complement strand
GGATCCCTTGCCACTGTAAGCGATCATCGATTGGGCGGCAATGTATCCACGTCATTGACTCCGCGTATTCGTCCTGCCTCAGGAACGGAGCCCACTTTCGAGGGCGCAGTGCCCGTGACTCGCAGACCTTAGCTGACGGTTCCCCCTCCCCTGCGGCACGCTGGGCCCGACGTTCGGCGACCCGGTGATCTCTCCCCCTGAAGCGTTACCCCCCTGGCGAGCCCTGTTGCGAGGCGCCCGGGAGCGGGAGGGGCGGGCCCCCCACGCTCGCTGGCTGCAACTGGCCACCGTCGCGGCCGACGGCACCCCCCGGGTGCGCACGTTGGTGTTCCGCGGCTGGGCCGGGGCCACAGCACTGGATCTGCTCACCGATGGCCGCAGCGCCAAGCCCGGGGAAGTGGCGGACCAGGCGGCGGTGGAACTCTGCTGGCTGCTACCCCGTGCCCGTGCCCAGTTCCGCCTGCGCGGCCGATGGCAGCCGCTGTCTCCCCAACAGGAGCAGCGGGAGCGGGTGCGGCACTGGCAGGCCCTCAGCCCTGGCGGCCGGGCGCCGTGGAGCTGGCCTGCCCCGGGGGAGTCCCTGGATCGGGAGGCGCTCTTCCCACCGGAGTGGCCCGAAGGATCCCCCCTGCCGGCCCACTTTCTGGTGCTGCGCATCGCCCTCCACCAGGTGGAACTGCTGGAGCTCAGCGCCCACCCCCATCGCCGACGCCGCTGGCGGGCAGAGATGGAGTGGAGGCAGGAGGATCTCAATCCCTGATCCCCTTACGGTTCACGGCCGTTCAGGGGGCGACGGGACGCTGGGAGGCTGGAGGCATCGATTCTGGGTAACCGCTCCAGCGCTTGAGTTCCTCCAGTGTCTGCACCCCCACCACGCGCCGTCCGTCCAGCACCCAGGTGGGGAAAGCCTGCACCCGGGCTACCCCGCAGCGCTGCCGGCCGGCCTCCTCCTTGTCGCACTCCACGTAGGGAAGGCGGTTGCCCGCCTCCTTGCCGAACAGATTTTTCTGCTGGAAGCAGGCCGGGCACCACCAGGCGCCGTAGAAGATCGCCCCCCGTTGGCGCAGCCAGTCGGCGAGGGCGATCTGGTCGGCGGTGGAGGGTCTGAGGGCTTCGCCGATGGTGGGGGTGCTGCTGCTTGCCGCTGGCCCCGCCCACACCCTCGGCGGCAGAGCGGCCATCAGCAGGCCGCTGAGGCCCGCGGCAAGCAGCAGCACCGGCTCCGGGCGGGGGGAGGCGAACATGGGGGTGACCTGCCGGGGGTTGGCTCAATCTAGGGGCGGGCGAGGCACCGGCCCCCCGTTCGGCCTTCCCCCCTGCCGCGACGTCGCCACAACGGGGACAATGGCGGGGCGTCCTGGATTCCCCACCGCTTCCCCCGCGATGAGCTGCTGCCGATGAGCGTCAACGGTTACCGGGATTACTTCAAGGTGCTGGGGGTCGAGCGCAGCGCCGATGCCGACGCCATCAAGCGGGCCTTCCGCAAACTCGCCCGCCAATACCATCCGGATGTCAACCCCGGTGATGCCACGGCCGAGGCGAAGTTCAAGGAGGTGAGCGAGGCCTACGAGGTGCTCTCCGACCCGGAGAAGCGCCGACGCTATGAGCAGTTCGGTCAGTACTGGAACCAGATGGGCGGCTCCGGTACGGGCCCCGGAATGGATGTCGATTTCGGCCGCTACGGCAACTTCGACGACTTCATCAACGATCTGCTCGGCCGTTTCGGCGGCCCCGGCGGTGGTGGGGGCTTTGGCGGGTTCGGCGGCGGCTTCCCCGGAGGCTTCGGCGGAGCCGCCGGTGCCCGGGGCATCCCGGTCGACCTGGACGCCGAAGCCACGATCACCCTCAGCTTCTCCGATGCCTTCCATGGCTGCGAACGCACCTTGGTGGTCAACGACGAGCGGGTGCAGGTGCGCATTCCGGCGGGCGTGAAGGCGGGCAGTCGGCTGCGCCTGAAGGGGAAGGGCAACCTGCAACCCGGCACCGGCCGTCGCGGCGACCTCTATCTCAACCTCAAGCTTCAGCCCCATCCCGTTTGGCGTCTCGACGGGGATCAGCTGCGGGCGGAGCTGCCCTTGAGCCTCGATGAGCTGGCTCTCGGCGGGGAGGTGGCGGTGGCCACCCCCGATGGGGAGGCCACCGTTCAGGTGCCGCCCGGCATGACCCTCGGCCGCACCCTGCGCCTGAAGGGCAAGGGCTGGCCCCTGCGCCATGGCCGCGGCGATCTGCTGCTCACCCCCAGCCTCAGCCTGCCCCCTGTCCTCAGCGACCAGGAACGCCAGCTGCTCGAACAGCTCCGCCAGGTCCGCAGCGCCGACCCCCGCCAGGGCTGGGTGGCCTCCGCCCGGCTCTGAATCGGTGCGCAGCCGCTCCGTAGGATCCGGCCAACGTCTCCCCCCTCCATGGAGCTGACCTACCGACCGCGCCGGTTGCGGCGGACCCCCGCCTTGCGGGCCCTGGTGCGCGAGCACCACCTGGCCGCCACCGATTTCATCTATCCCCTGTTCGTGCATGAGGGGGCGAGCAATGAACCGATCAGCTCGATGCCCGGCGCCAACCGCTGGAGCCTCGAAGGGCTGGTGGACGAGGTGGGCCGGGCCTGGGATCTGGGCATCCGCTGCGTGGTGCTGTTCCCCAAGGTGGCCGATGGTCTCAAGACCGAGGACGGTGCCGAATGCTTCAACGAGCACGGCCTGATCCCCCGCGCGATCCGGCTCCTCAAGGAGGTGCATCCCCAGATGGCGATCATGACGGATGTGGCCCTCGACCCCTACTCCTGCGACGGCCACGACGGCATCGTCTCGGCTGAGGGCGTGGTGCTCAACGACGAGACGGTGGAGATCCTCTGCCGCCAGGCGGTGGCCCAGGCCCGCGCCGGCGCCGACCTGATCGGCCCCAGCGACATGATGGATGGCCGGGTGGGGGCGATCCGCGAGGTGCTCGACGAGGAGGGCTTCGAGCATGTGGGCATCATCAGCTATACGGCCAAATACGCCTCCGCCTACTACGGCCCCTTCCGCGATGCCCTCGATTCGGCACCGCGGGCCTCCGCGGGCAAGCCGATCCCGAAGGACAAAAGCACTTATCAAATGGATCCAGCCAACGGTCGCGAGGCCATCCTCGAGGCCCAGCTGGATGAGGGGGAAGGCGCCGACATCCTGATGGTGAAGCCCGGCCTGGCCTACCTCGATATCATCTATCGCCTGCGCCAGGAGAGCGAGCAGCCGATCGCCGCCTACAACGTGAGCGGCGAGTACGCGATGGTGAAGGCGGCGGCGGAGCGGGGCTGGCTCGACGAGCGGGCGGTGGTGCTGGAAACCCTGCTCAGCTTCCGGCGGGCCGGGGCCGATCTGATCCTCACTTACCACGCCTGCGACGCGGCGGCCTGGCTGCGGCAGGGCTGAAGCGAGGGGCCCCAGTCCGGCTTCTAACGCGACAGGCGCCGCAGGTTCGCCTCTGTGCGCTCCATGTCCGCCCGCAGGGTGGGGCTGGTGCCGGCCAGGGGACGCACCAGGGCGAGTGATTCCTCCAGCAGGGGCCGGGCCTGATCGGTCTGCCCCAGGATCAGCGAGATAGAAACGTTGCTGGGGATCTTTCACCATCTGCCGGGCGATCTGCACGGCTTCGCGGGAGAGGGCCAGCGCTTCGGCAGGGCGGTTCAGCTCGCCGTAGATCAAGCTCAGGCGGTTCACCTCGTTCGCCAGCTGGCGTCGAACGGTGGGATCGCTGTTCACCAGAGCCCGCAGGATCTCCCTGGACTCCTGCGCCGGTGCCAGGGCTTGCTGCCTTTGCCCGAGGGCAAGATGGGCCTGGATCAGCGGCTGCAGCGAGCCAGCGACCTCGATCCTCAGGGTCGGTTCGCTCTGCGCCCGCTGCCGCTGGATGGGCAGCGCCTCCTGCGCGGGCGCCAGGGCGTCATTGGGACGCCCCAGCTGGAGGTAACGGAGCGCCAGATTGGAGAGTGCCCAGGCCTGGAAGGGGCGAAAGTCGTTCCCCAGCCCCCGCAGGAGGCGCACCCCTTCCTCGCTGGGCGGCAGCGCTTCGGCATCGCGACCCAGCTCGCCGTACAGAACGCCGACTCTTGTCAGTTCCAGCGCCAGCCGGGCCTGGGTCTCCGGGTCGACCTTGCGAAGCTCCCGCAGGATGCGAACGGCCTCCAGGCTGGGGGCCAGGGCCTGGGGGCCAGAAGCGTGGAGGCGGCTCAGGTTCCTGAGGCTAAGGGCCAGGTAGGGGAGGAGATCCGGGTTGGTTTTCACCAGTTCACGCAGGATCTGCACCGCTTCGCCGTTGGTGGCTGCTGCCACCTGGGGCCGACCGAGGTTGTTGTAGATCTCGGCCAGGTTGTGGAGGGCGGTCACCAGGACGAGGCGGTACGCGGGGTTGCGGCTCACCAAGTCGCGCAGGATCCGCTCCGCTTTCAGCACGGCAGCCAGGGCTTCCTGATGGCGGCCCGACTGATTGAGCCACCGGCCCAGGTTGATCAGGGACCTGGCCCGGAGCGAAGGCTGGGGCGCCAGATTCGCCTCCACCCAGCCCATCACCTGTCGCTGCAGGCGCAAAGCCTCGGCCAGGTCGCCTTTGCCGCCTCCTGCTCGTCCGCCTCAACCGGCACCGGGGCGATCAGGCCCGCCGCGCGGGCGGGAGACAGGAGCGGAACCGCCGCCGTCAGCGTGATGGCGGCGACCAGAAGCAGGGGCAGGGGCAAATCCAGCGCTCGCTTCGCCAGACGCATCGCTTCGCGGCCATGGAGATCCCGCAAAAAACTAGGCAACCCAGAAGGGATTTGCCCTCGGCAAGCGGGCTCGGGCCGCGGCGGCACCCCCGATTGCGGGAGAATGGTTTGAGTCATCCCCTCCCCCATGGCGCCGGCCGCCGTCCATCGCCTCGGCCATGTCGCCCTCCGGGTGAGCGACATGGAGCGGGCCAAGGCCTTCTACACCGCCCTCGGACTGCGCCTCACCTGGGACGCCGCCGACTGGGCCTACCTCCAGTCGCCCGTCACCGGCGATGGCGTCGCCCTGCTCAGCCCCGCCTACCGGGCGGCGGGCCCCCACTTCGCCTTCCACCTGGAGGATCGCGCCGCCGTCGACGCCGTGCACGACCAGCTGGCGGCCAGCGGCCATCCGGTGGGCGAGGTGCACGACCACCGCGACGGCACCGCCTCCTTCTACCTCCAGGATCCGGAGGGCAACTGGCTGGAGGTGCTCTACGAGCCCCCCACCGGCATCCCCTCCAACACCGGCGCCGCCGCGATTCCCGCGCCGGCGGCGGCCCGTGCCGGTGACCAGGGGTGAGGGCGGAGGTCGCCATCGCGCTCCCCGGAGCGGACGCGGCCATCGCCGCCGAAGCCCTGGAACTCCTGGAGTGGCCGCGCCTGGCGGGTCAGGTGGCCAGCTTCGCCAGCACCGCTGCCGGCATCCGCCGCTGCACCCAGCTGCCGCTGCCCGAGAGCTGCGCCGCCAGCCGGGAGCTGCTCGCGGAAACCACCGAACTGCTCGGCCTCGACGGGCTGGTGGAGGGGGGCCTGAGCTTTCGCGGGGTGGCCGATATCGCCATCACCGTGATTCGCTGCGCCAAGGGCGGCAGCGCCGGCGGCGAGGAGCTGCTGGCGCTGGCCTCCACCCTGGCGGCGGCGCGGCGGCTGCGGCGCCAACTCGAAGATGAGGTCCTGCGGCCGGTTTGCAGCGCCGTGGTGGCCGACCTGCGCACCCTGCCGGAGCTGGAGCAGCGGTTGTATTTCTGCCTCGAGGAGGGAGGCCGGGTGGCGGACCGGGCCAGCCCCGAGCTCGCGGACCTGCGGCGCCAGCTGCAGGGGGTGCGGGCGGAACGGCGCGAGCGGCTGCAGGAGCTGATCCGCCGCTGGAGCGCCCTGCTCCAGGACAACGTGGTGGCGGAGCGCAACGGCCGGCCGGTGCTGGCGGTGAAGGCCGGAGTCGCCGGCCAGATCTCGGGCCTGGTGCACGACAGCTCGGCGTCGGGCAGCACTGTGTTTGTGGAGCCTCAGGCGGTGATCCCCCTGGGCAACCGCCTGCGCGAGCTGGAGGGGCGGGAGCGGGAGATCGAGGCCGGGATCCTCCACGAGCTCAGCGGGCTGGTGGGGGCGGAGGCTCCGGCGCTGAACCACCTCCAGGCGGTGCTGGTGCGGCTGGATGCCGGCCTGGCCAGAGCCCGCTACGGCGCTTGGCTGGGGGCGGTGCGCCCGGAGATCGAAGCCTCCCCCCGCACCCCCTTCGCGTTGCAAGAACTTCGCCATCCGCTGCTGCTCTGGCAGGAGCGGCGCGAGGGGGGGCGGGCCGTGGTGCCCGTCAGCGTGGAGGTGGGCCGCGAGCTGCGGGTGGTGGCGATCACCGGCCCCAACACCGGCGGCAAGACCGTCACCCTCAAGAGCCTGGGGTTGGCGGCCCTGATGGCCCGCGCCGGCCTGTTCCTTCCCTGCAGCGGCACCCCCCGGTTGCCCTGGTGCGCCCAAGTGCTGGCGGACATCGGCGACGAGCAGTCGCTGCAGCAGAACCTCTCCACCTTCAGCGGCCACATCCGCCGCATCGCCCGGATCCTGGCGGCCCTGCCGGAGCCTTCCGGTGCTGAGCCCGCCGGAGCCGCGAGCGGCGAGGGCGCCAGCCTCGTGCTCCTCGATGAAGTGGGGGCCGGCACCGATCCCACCGAAGGGGCGGCCCTGGCGGCGGCCCTGCTGCGCCACCTCGCCGACCGCGCCCGCCTCACGATCGCCACCACCCACTTCGGCGAGCTCAAGGCCCTCAAGTACACCGATCCGCGCTTCGAAAACGCCTCGGTGGCCTTCGACGTGGAAACCCTCTCCCCCACTTACCACCTGCTCTGGGGCATCCCGGGGCGCAGCAACGCCCTGGCGATCGCCGAGCGGCTGGGGCTGGATCGGCAGGTGATCGCCGCGGCCGCCGGCCAGCTGGAGCCCGGCGGTGGCGGCGCGGTGGACCGGGTGATCGAGGGGCTGGAGCAGGAGCGCTTCCGCCAGCAGGAGGCCGCCGAGGAGGCCGCCGCACTGCTGGCCCGCACCGAACTCCTGCACGAGGAGCTTCTGGCCCGCTGGCAGCGGCAAAAGCAGGAGGGGGCGGAGCGGCAGGAGCAGCAGCGCCAGCGGCTGGAAACCTCGATCCGCGAGGGCCAGGGGGAGGTGCGCCGCCTGATCCGCCGGCTCCGCCAGGCCGCTCACGCCAGGCCGGAGGAGGCGGGCGAGATGGCCCGCACGGCGGGGCAGCGGTTGAAGCGGCTGGAGCAGGAGCACCGGCCGTTGCCGGAGCGGCGGGAGCACGGCGGCTGGCGGCCGGCGCTGGGCGACCGGGTGCGGCTGCTGGCCCTGGGCAAGGCGGCGGAGGTGCTGGCGATCTCCGCCGACGGCCTGGAGCTCACCGTGCGCTGCGGCGTGCTGCGCAGCACCGTGCCCCTGGCGGCGATCGAAGGGTTGCACGGCGAGAAACCCAGCCCGCCACCCCCGCCGCCGGTGACGGTGCGCAGCCGCCGCGCACCCGGCAGCCGCGGCCCGGAGGTGCGCACCGAGGGCAACACGCTGGATGTGCGCGGCCTGCGGGTGCATGAGGCGGAAGCCGCGGTGGAGGAGAAGCTGCGCGGCGCCAATGGCCCCCTCTGGGTGATCCACGGCATCGGCACCGGCAAGCTCAAGCGCGGCCTGCGCGACTGGTTGGCCACCCTGGCCTACGTGGAGCGGGTGGCCGACGCCGAGCCGGGGGACGGCGGGCCAGGCTGCAGCGTGGTGTGGGTGAAGTGAAGAATCAGGGTCTCCCCCCCTTCCCAACGTTGTTCGCCCACCGGGCCGTTCAGGGCCGTGGAGCTCTCTCCAGGGCGCCGGCAAGCAGGGCCAGCTGCCCCTCCAGCCGATGAAAGCGCTGCTCCAGATGGAGCACGAGCCGCTGCTCCAGAGCCGTGAGGCGCTCCTCCAGCTCCGGGGCGGTGAGGGTGAGGGCTTGGGCGGGGGCCCCCCGTCGGCGGGGGGCGAGGGGCCAGGCGCCGCTGCGGCAGGTCTGGGCGATCACGGCCCAGGTGGGCTTTTTCGGGGCCCGGCCGAGCTGCGCCTCCAACCAGGCCTGGGCTTCCGCCAGCTTGCCGAAGCGGGCCTTGAGGGCCTGGAGCTCGCAGGCTTCAGGGGGCAGAAGTCCGGCGGGCACCAGGGCACCAGGCGCCAGGGCGGTGGGATCCGGGGCCGCGGGATCCAGGGGGAGCGGCGGGGCGATCTCGTCCACCAGTTGACGCACGCTGGCGTTCTGTTCGCCGATCGTGCGGAAGAGGTCGGCGTCGCTTTTGGCCAGCCGGCCCATCAGCTCCGCGAAGCGATCGCTCAGCTCACCCATCGGAGCGCTGGCCTCCCCGCAGCAGGGCCCGCATGCGCTCAATCAGTTGGTTGATGTGGAAAATCGACCAGAACCCAGCCTCCTCTTTGGCCGCCTCCAGGTCGTCGAGCAGCTGATCCAACGCCTGCTGCTTGCGATCAAACGCCTCCAGGTCGCGATGCATCTCCTCCGCCAGACGCAGGGCCTCCGCCTTCTCCTGGCCGATGCGCAGCAGCCGCTCTTCATAGCGCCGCAGGGTGGCGAGGAATTGATCGCGGGTCTCGCTCCATTCGCGGGAGCGTCGCTGCATCTGCCCCCGGGAGCGACTGAGGGCGGCGTGGCTGTTGCGCATCGCCTGGTAGTGATGGGCCACCTGCTCGGGGCTGAGGCCCGTGAGATCGCGGGGGAAATCGGAGGTTGAGCGGATTCCCTTGCATTCCGCCGTCGCCGGTTGCGCGGCGGGCAAGCGGGTGGGCGCCGGGCTTGACAGCCGGGACCCGGAGGCATCGGCTGCGGAGCCTGCCCGGGCCTCATTCGGTGGGGCTGTGGCGCGGGGCATCGGCCGAGGGGTGTGGTTCCACCCCCAAACCTAAACAAAGGCGACCGCTGCCCCTACGGTGCTCCCCATGCTCGCCCCTGAACCCCTGCGCCAACGCCTCGCCGCCATCCCCGGGATGGGGTCGGGCCGGCGGCGGCTGGTGCTGCTGCTACCCCAGCTCGGTGACTTCGACAGCCTCGAATACGCTCAAGCGCTGGTGCCCGCCCTGCCGCGACTGGAGGCCGCCGGAATCGCCCTGCTGGCGATCGGGATCGGCGCGGGGGCCGGGGCGGATCGCTTCTGTGCCACCACCGGTTTTCCGCGGTCGTGCCTGCAGGTGGACGCCGAACCCACCCTGCATCGGGCCCTGGGGCTGTACGAGGGCCTGGCGGTGGCGGGCGGACCGTGGGTTTCGCTGCTGCTGATGTGCGCCGGGCTCGGCTCCCCGGGCACCTTGCCGGAGGTGCTGCGGGGCTACACAGGGGATCGCTCCGCTGCGCCGCGGCTGGCGATGCCCCTCTTCGATCGGGTCGGCCGGGGTTTCCTGCGGCCGTTTGAGCTGGCCACGGTGCGGCTGGCCAACCTGCGGGAGGTGCTGGGTGCCTGGCGCACCTACGTGCCGGATGACCGTTGGCTCGCCCAGCGGGGCGGCACCTTCCTGCTCGAGGCGGACGACACGCTTCTCTATGCGCACCGCGATCCGGGCCTCCTCGGCTTCTCGGAGACCATGGCGGAGCCTTTGCGGTTTCTGGAGCCATGGCTGGAGCGCTGAGGTGAGCGAGCCCGCGCCGCCCGATGGGTTTGAGGCGGACGCGCGGGCCGACCAGGAATTCTTGGTGCTCACCCTGGCCGCAGGCCTGATCGCCACCCTGGGCCTGCTGGCGAACAGCAGCGCGGTGGTGATCGGCGCCATGCTCATCGCCCCGTGGATGCTGCCGCTGCGGGCCACGGCGTTCGCGATCCTGCAGGGGCGCCTGCGGCTGGTGGCCACCGCCCTTCTCTCCCTGCTGCTGGGGGTGGGCCTCACCGTGATCCTCTCGGTGACCCTCGGGCTGATGGTGGGCTTGCCCCTGCTCGGCTCGGAGGTGATGGCCCGCACCCAGCCGAATCTGCTGGACCTGGGGGTGGCGCTGGTGGCCGGGGCGATTGCCGCCTATGCCTCGGTGCGGGCCAAGGCCCTCTCCTCCCTGGCGGGAACAGCCATCGCGGTGGCGCTGGTGCCGCCGGTTTGCGCCTTCGGGTTGCTGAGCGCCAGGGCCCTGTGGGGGGAAGCGTTGGGGGCAGCCCTGCTGTTTGCCGCCAACCTGCTGGGCATCCTCAGCGGTGCGTTGATCGCCCTGGCCATCTCTCGGCCCGATCTGCGGGTCAACCTCTGGCGCAGCCGGCTGGGCCTGGTGAGCCTGCTGCTCACGGCCCTGCTGCTGATTCCCCTCTCCGGCAGTTTCGTCTCGCTGGTGGGCCGGGCGCGGCGCACGGCGACGCTGCAGCAGATCGAGGCGGCGATCACCAGCTCCCTGCGCAATCGCACCCTCACCCTGGGCCAGGATTCGGAGCTGGTGAACGTGACGATCGACTGGGCCCAGAATCCGCCCCTGATCCGCGCCGCGGTGCGGGTGACCAATCCCCGTCTGCCGACCGCGCGGCAGGTGGCGGATGTGCAGGCATTTATCAACAGCGGCCAGCCGATTCGCTACCGGCTGGTGGTGCAACGGCTTTCGGTGGATGTGATCGGTCCGGAGACCGCCCCCAACCCGCTGCCTGTGGTGCCGGCTGATCCACCCCCGCCACCGCCCCCTGCTCCGCCCCCGCCGGTGGCTCCCGCCCCACCCATCCCCTGATCACGGGGGCGGGAGCGCACCGGTGACCTCCAGCAGCGGGATTTCGCTGTTGCCCCAGTCGCGGCTGCGCAGCAGGGGCGCCGCATCGGGCCGGGGACGGGCCTCCTCCCCGGCGGCGAAGGCCGCCTCGCTCCAGGCCTGCAGCAGCGGCCCCAGCACCCCGCCATCCGCCTGCTCGCCGGGGCGCAGATTGAAGTGATCGCCCCCGTCGGCGAGCACCAGCTGGTTGCCCGGCCGCCGGCCCCAGCGCATCGGCGTGACCGCCTCCGGATCGGGGGGGACCACCCAGTCTTGGCTGCCGCTCACCAGCAGCACCCGGGCGCTGAGGGTTTGCCCTGAGCCCTTCGGGAAGAGCAAGGACACCGGCGGGCTCACGGCTCCCACCGCAATCACCCGGGGATCGGCGAGGGCGGCGGCCCCCACCTCCCGGAGCCAGCTGCACTGCAGGGTCCAGCTGAGGTTGCGCTCGGGGTCGTCGAGGTTGCCGCAGCGTTGGCGCAGGCTCCGGTCGCTCGGCTGCACCCCGGCCAGCTGCAGCGCCGTGGTCGCCCCCCAGGAGTGACCCAACACCACCACGTGGCGGACATCCACGGGACGGTCGAGCACCAACCGCCCCGCCTGCAGCGCATCGAGCACGGCGATCAGATCCTTGGGGCGCCGGGCCAGCTCCTCCGGACCCGGCGGGGCGGCCTGCCCCGCCAGCACCGCCTCCTGCTGACTGTCGTCGCTGCCGGGGTG
>JBIPMZ010000049.1:0-11449 GCA_044376165.1 Cyanobium sp. | reverse complement strand
CTCCACCCCACCCACCGCGGAAAGGCCGCTCCAGCGCAGCCAGCCGGCCAGGGGCACCCATTCTCCCAACGGCACCACCCGGTGCTTGTCGAGCCAGCCCACCGGTTCGCGAGCGCCGACTGGAAAGCGCAGCACGCTGCTGCGCAGCTCCTCCCCCGCCAGGCGGAAGCCGCCGCTGAGCACCTCCACCGGCGCTGGCGTCGAGAGCCGCTGGCCGCTGGATAGCGCCCCCTCCGGCAGCACCAGGCTGGCCACGGCGGAAGGGGCAACCAGGCTGGCCAGGGCCCGATCGAGCTGCCGCACCAGCCGCCGCTGCTCCGCCGCCGTGAACTTGCTGCGGGTGGGGATCGCCGGCTGCAACACCAGCACCTGCTCGCGGGTCCCGTCGCCCCGCTGCGCCCCCGCCAGGGCCGCCATCCCGCCGAAATGGCCCGCCAGCCCCAACAGCAAGGCCAACGCCAGCGCCCCGCCGCGCCGCTGCGGCGCCGCCACCGCGCGCCACAGCGCCCAGCCGATCAGCAGCTGCAGGGCCGCCACCGCGCCGGCGCCCCCCAGGGCCGCCAGTCCGGCCAAGCTGCGGTCGGCCGGCAGGGGTGCGGCGCCGAGGCCGATCCAGAACAGCGGCCCGCGGGCCAGGCTCACCTCGGCCAGCCCCCACAGGGCCGAGGCCAGCAGCGCCGTGGAGGGCCGGGCGGGGTCGAGGTGGCGCACCAGCCGCAGCCAGACGGCCACCAGCAGCCCCCCCAGCCCCCCCACCAGCAGCCACAGCGCCAGGCAGAGGGGAAGGCTCCAGGGCCCCGGCACGCCGATCCAGTCGAGCGGATGCAGCCAGAGCAGCCAGCGGTGGCTCACCAGCACCGCCGCCATCCCCCAAAGCCAGCCTCCAGGCACGGCGGGGCGGCGGGCGGCGGGGGGCGAACCGGCCAATCCCCACAGCAGCGCCAGGGACAGCCAGAGCAGGGGCAACCACCCCAGGGGCGGCAGCGCCAGCCCCGCCGCCGCTCCGCCCGCCAGGCTCCAGGCGAGGGTCGCGCCGCCGCGCTGCCGCCGGTCATTGCCCATGGCCGCCGCGCCCGGGAGGCGCCACGCTGACCCTGGAGTCACGCATTCCCTCCTGACCATGGACCAGAGCAATCTGCTGCAGATGCTGCTCCTGCGCGGCCTGGGCACCACCTCCCTGTTGGCCGATCGCCTTCGCTACGTGACCCAGGAGTGGGTGAGCAGCGGCCGTCTTGACCCCACCCACGCCTCGGCCCTCGTTGAGGACGTGCTGCGGGCCCTGCGCGGAGACTCGCCGGAGGTGGAGCAGCAGGCCGAGCGCCAGCTGGAACGCAACCGCGACCAGCTGCTCCAGGATCTCGGCCTGGCCCGCCAGCGGGAGCTCGACGAACTGCGCGGTCGCCTCGACCGGCTGGAGCGACAGAGCCGCCAGGGAAGCGGCTCCGCGGTGGCCGGCCTGGCGGAAACCGACCTGCCACCGGATTGAGGCTGCCAGAATCGGCAGGTTCCCGTTTCAGGTTGATGCGCGACATCCTGATCAGCTCGGCCGTCTGCGTGGCCTGCCTTTTCGTGGCCCTGATCAGCCAGCTGGTGGCCCCCTCCACCGTGATCGCGGCGGCCCCGCCCCAAGCGGCCCCGACGGCGATGGCGGCGCCCGCCCTGGCTCGCTCCAGCACGAGTTCCACCGCGCGCCCGGCGATCGCCTCCCCCCTGGAACTCGACCCCGACGAAGCCAACCCCGCCCTCTTCACCATGGCCCCCGACAGTCCCGCCTCCGAGACCACTGTTGCCGCGGGGGCGGACGCCTTGGGCGGTCCGCTGCAGTCCGCGCCGGAGCGCACCACACCCAGCGGCCTGCGCATCACCGATCTGGTGATCGGGGAGGGCGCGGAGGCGGTGGCGGGTCAAACCGTGGTGGTGAATTACCGCGGCACCCTCACCAACGGCCGGGAGTTCGACAGCAGCTACGGCCGCGGTCCGTTTCGCTTCCCCCTCGGCGGCGGCCGGGTGATCCAGGGGTGGGACGAGGGGGTGGCCGGGATGAAAGTGGGCGGCAAGCGCAAGCTGGTCATTCCCCCCGATCTCGGCTATGGATCCCGCGGCGCTGGCGGGGTGATTCCTCCCGATGCCACCTTGATCTTCGAGGTGGAACTTCTCGAGGTGGGCGGCTGAGCCCCCGGGGGCCCCTGGAGATCGGCGTCTCCCCCGGGAGGCGGTCGTTAGGATTCCCCCTCGGGCCGGCCTCCACCGGTTCTCTCTTTGCACGATCCGACACTTCATGGCCTTCACGCTGCCCGAACTCCCCTTCGGACCCACCGAACTCGAGCCCTCCATCACCGCGAAGACCCTCGAGTTCCACCACGGCAAACATCACGCCACCTACGTCACCAACCTCAACAAGCTGGTTGAGGGCACGGATCTGGATGGCAAGAGCCTCGAAGAGGTGATCCTCGCTTCCGCTGGCGACGCCACCAAGGCGGGCATCTTCAACAACGCCGCCCAGGTCTGGAACCACACCTTCTACTGGCAGTCGATCAAGCCGGGCGGCGGCGGCCAACCCAGCGGCGCCCTGCTCGACAAAATCACAGCGGATTTCGGCAGCTTCGAGGCCTTCGTCGAAGCCTTCAAGACCGCCGGAGCCACGCAGTTTGGCAGCGGCTGGGCCTGGCTTGTACTCGACAACGGCACCCTCAAGGTAACCAAAACCGCCAACGCCGATCTGCCGCTGGCCCATGGTCAAAAGGCCCTTCTCACCATGGATGTGTGGGAGCACGCCTACTACCTCGACTACCAAAACCGTCGCCCCGACTACATCAGCACCTTCCTCGACAAGCTCGTGAACTGGGACTTTGCCGCCGCCAACCTGGCTGCCGCCTGACCCCTTCCCCGACCGCGGGGCCATCCTGCGGTCGGCCCCCTTTTTCCCCTCTCGCTTTTGGCCTGTGGACCTCCTGATCGATGTCCTGCTTCTGTTGGCCGCCGTGGTGCTGCTCGATCGCAGCAACACCGATCGCGATGAGGTGTGGCGGCTCTGCCTGCGCATCCTGGCGGTGATGTCGGTGCTGGCGGTGATCACCAGCGACCGGGGGCTGCCCCTGGCCGGGGTGCTGCTCGCCTTTGCCCTCTGGCTGCCGGGGGCCGCCCGCATGGACCGGGAATTTGATGAGGCCCTCGCCAAGACGGGCAGCGATCGCCAGGATCCCCCCCGATGAACCACGACGGTCCTGATCTGATCGAACTGATCTTTGTTGCCTTTGTGCTAGCGGGGATTTCCTACAGCCTCACCCATTGATTCGGCCTCAGTCCCCGAGGCGCTCGATCGCCTCCGGGGGGATCCACATCGCATCGCCGTAGGAGAAGAAGCGATAGTTCCGGGCAATCGCCTCCCCGTAGAGAGTGAGCAGCCGGCGACGGCCGATCAAGGCGCTCACCAGCAGCAGCAGCGAACTGCGAGGCAGGTGGAAGTTGGTCAGCAGGCCCTCCACCACCGCGAAGCGAAACCCCGGCTGGATCACCAGGTCTACGGGCCCCGCATGGGGAACAAGCCGACCCCCGTGCAGGGCTGCCACCCCCTCCAGGCTGCGCACCGTGGTGGTGCCGATGGCGATGACGCGTCCACCCCGCGCGCGGCACGCTTCCACCGCCGCCACCAGCGGCGCGCTCACCTCCACCCACTCCTTGTGCAACGCCAGCCCCCGCAGGTCTTCCTGTTCCACCGGGCGGAAGGTGCCCAGGCCTACGTGGAGCGTCACCGTGGCGAGGTCGACGCCCCGCTCCCGCAGGGCCTGGAGCAGGGCATCGCTGAGGTGCAGGCCGGCGGTGGGCGCCGCCACCGCCCCGGGGCGGGCGGCGTAGCGGGTTTGGTAGCGCTCCGCATCGCCGGCGTCGTGGGCGTGGATGTAGGGGGGCAGGGGGATGGCGCCGTAGCGGAGCAGCAGGGGCTCCAGGCTCGCTGCATCCAGGCACTCGGGCGGAAAGAGGATGCGGCGGCCTCCCGTTGGGGGGTCGATGTCGAGCACCTGGAGTCGCAGGGGCGGCTGGTCGGGTGCCTCCACCGTGAGCCATTCGCCGCTCTTCAGGCGCTTGGCAGGTCGCGCCAGGCAGAGCCACTGCGCCTCTCCGCAGGCTTCAAGCACCAGCAGCTCCACGGCACCGCCGCTGGCGCGGTGCGCCGCCAACCGGGCGCGCAGCACTCGCGTGTCGTTGACCACCAGCAGATCCCCCGCCCGCAGCTCCGTCTGCAGATCCCAGACGGTGAGATGGCGAGCCCCCTCTCCGGGGGCGACCGCCAAGAGTCGCGCCGCGTGGCGTGGCTCCACGGGACGCTGGGCGATTCGCTCCGGGGGGAGGGGGAAGTCGTAGCTGGAGAGCTGAAGATCGGCAGGGTCGACCACGTCAGAGGGTGAGGCTCTCCGGGTCGTTTTCGATTAGGGCTGCCAGATCTTTGAGGAAGGCGGCGGCATGGGTGCCATAGATCACGCGGTGATCACAGGTGAGATTCACCTGCATCTGGCGCTTGACCGCAATCGAGCCATCCTTGCCGGCCACCACCACCGGCCGGGAGGCGGCCACCGCCAGGATCGCACCGGTACCCGGCGGCAGGATGGCATCGAAGCGATCGACCCCGAACATCCCCAGATTGGAGAGGGTGAAGGTGCCGGTGCTGTATTCGTCGGGTTTGAGCTGCTTGGCGCGGGAGCGGGCCACCAGATCGGCCCAGGTGCGGGAGAGGGTGTAGAGATCGGTGCGATCGGCGTGGGCCAGCACCGGGGTGATCAGGCCTCCTTCCTCCATCGCCACCGCCACCGCCACGTTCACCGCCTCCGGGTAGACCATGGTGTCCCCCACGGTGGCGGCGTTCACCTGGGGATGGCGAGCCAGCACAACCCCCACCGCCTTGGCGAGGAGGGCCGTCATGGTCACGCCCTTGTCTTTGAGGCGCTTGGCGAGGGCATCGAGGCGATCGGTGGTGAGGGTGTAACCCACCCGGAAGGTGGGAACCGCGAGGCTGGCGTTCATGTTGCGCACGACCGCCTGCTGCAGGGTGTTGAACGGCACCGTCTGGCCCGGCCGGCCGAACGCCTGGCCCTGGGGGGGTGGGCTGGCGGGGGCGGCCTGACCGCTGGCGGAGGGCGGGGCGGCCGTCGGCGGGGCGGCGGGGGCGGTTGCAGGGGCGCTGCCCTCGGCCACCCGCGGCATGCTCACGGGCTGACCGGCGGCCTGCTCCACGTCCTCCGCCTGGATGCGCCCGTTCGGACCGCTGCCCGGCACGACGGCCAGGTTCACCCCGAGCTGGCTGGCCAACTTGCGGGCGCGGGGAGTGGCCACCAGGCGACCGTTGGCTGCAGGCGGTGCGGCAGTCGCGGAAGGGGCGGCGGGGACGGACGGTGCGACGGGAGCGGCAGGCGCGGCCGGAGCCGCCGGGGCCGCCGGGGCCGAGGGCGGCGCGGCCACCGGAGCCGGGGCACTCGGCGCGGAGGCCGCGCCAGAAGCCGGAGCGGAGGCGGCGGCCGAGGCCGTTGGCGGGGCGCTGGCGGCCGCTGCGGCGATTTCGGCCTCGCTCTCCACAATCAGGCCGATCGTTTCCCCCACCGGTGCGGTGCCCCCGGCCGGCATGAGCACAGCGGCCAAGAAGCCCTCGTTGAAGGATTCCACGTCCATGTCGGCCTTGTCCGACTCCACGACAAGGACCGATTCGCCCCGCTCGACGCGATCACCGGGCTGCTTGAGCCACTCCACGATCTTGCCCTCCGTCATCGTGGAGCTGAGGGCGGGCATGAAGATTTCGTGGGTGGCCAACGCTGGTCTGCCGGTCGGACCCGGAGACTCTACCGAGGGCGGAGGGGGCGTTCAGCTCCCCTCGATCGCCTCGATCACGCCGTCCCGCACCAGCAGGGCCACCTGCAGCTTCTCGACCAGGTTGTCGCCCACCCGCACCTCACAGCTGCTCTCAATCTGCCCCTGGTCGACGATTTGATCCATCTCCAGCTCGCGGACCTGCCGCTGCTGCTCCAGCACCTGGCGCTTTTGTTCCTCAAACTCCGCTCGCTTGCTGCCCACCTGCTGCTGGACCGAGGCCACCTGCTCCTGCACCCGCGGGTCGAGGGGGTTGGCGCTCTGGCGGCGGATCTCGTCGATCACCCGCTGCCCCTCCTGCTCCAGCTGGGCGAGCTGTTGGTCGAGGTTGCTGATGGCGTTGCTGAGCTCCCGCTCGGCATCCTCCTTCCAGCGGGGGGTGACCACGGCGCGAACCGTGATCGTGCGCTTGATCGAAAGGCTGTCGAGCATGGAACCGGAAAAGCAGCGCCCAGGCTGTCAGCGGGGGCCGCCTTGGTCAACCGTCCCCGTACAGGCGATTCACAGCGCGTTCGTCCCGCGCCAGGATGGCGTCGCGGCGCAGCTTGAGGGTTTGGGTGAGCAGGCCGTTCTCGAGGCTGAATGGCTCCACCAGGGCCACCCCCCCCAGGCGCTCATCCGGGCGGGACCCCGCACGCGCCGCCAGACTCCGATTGAATTCCCCGGTGAGGGCGCGCAGCAGGGCCGGATCCGCGGCCCCGTCCGCGGCCGGAGCGGCCAGGCCGGCGCTGGCGGCGAAGGCGGCCAGCGCCTCGCGGCGCGGCACCAGCAACAGGCCCAGCTGCTTGCGGTCCTGACCCACCAGCATCAGTTGCTCCACCAGCGGACTGGCCGCCAGGGCGTCCTCCAGGGGGCCGGGTTCGATGTTTTCGCCGCTGCTGAGCACAATCGTGTCCTTCGCTCGGCCCGTGAGCACCAAGGTGCCGTCGGCAAGGAGCAAACCCAGATCGCCGGTGTCGAACCACCCTTCGCCATCGAGCACTTTGGCCGTGGCCTCGGGCTTGCCGTGATAGCCCGCCATCACCTGGGGTCCCCGGGCCAGCACCACCCCCCGCTCGCCGATCTGCCGCGGCGCGCGGGTCTCGGGGTCGACGATGCGCAGCTCCGTGTCGGCCACGGGTTGGCCGGCGCTGCCCCGGCGGTTGCACCAGGGGCGCCGGCAGGTGAGCACCGGGCTGGTCTCGGTGAGGCCGTAGCCCACCAACAGCTCGATGCCGATCGCCTCGAAGAAGCTGTCCACGTAGAGCGCCAGGGCGCCGCCGCCGCTGATGGCCGTGCGCAACGCGCCGCCGGCCAGCTGGCGGCTCACCTTGGGCCACAGGAGGGCGGCGGCCAGCCGGTGCAGGGGCCAGCGCCAGGCGGCGCCGAGGAGGCCCCCGAGGCGGCTGGCGAGGGGTTCCGGGCGCAGGGTGAGGTCGAGGGCGGTGCGCCGGCTGCGGTGATACGCCTCGCTGATTGCCAGCGCCGACCGCAGCAGCCGCTGCCGGGAGGGGGGCATGGCGGCCAGGGCATCCTCAAAGCCCGCCCGCAGCGCCTCCCATAGCCGGGGCACGCTGATCAGGTACTGGGGCCGCACCGCCTGCAGGTCGCCCCGCAGGCGCTTGAGGGTGGTGTAGGTCTGGCTGCAGCCGCAGGAGAGCAGAAAGTACTCGGCACTGCGCTCGTAGGAATGCCAGATCGGCAGCACGCTCAGCACCCGATCCCCGGGGCTGGGGGCGACGGCCACCCCGAGGCTGCGCACCTGGTGCAGCAGGTTGCCGTGGGTGAGGGGCACCCCTTTGGGTTGGCCGGTGGTGCCGGAGGTGTAGAGCAGCGTGGCCAGCCTTCCCAGCCCGCCCCCGCACGGCGCTGGCGGTGGCGCGGCAGCCCCCCGCTCCTGCAGCTGCTCCCAGCTCAGGCAGGTGAGCCCGGTCGCCTCGGGCGCCGGGCCCTCCAGAACGAGCAGAAAGCGCAGGCCCGCCAGCGCTTCCGGGGTCAGGGCCAGCCGGGCGAACAGCTCCGCGGATTCCAGCACCAGGGCCACGGCTCCGGAATCGGCAAGGATGTAGCGCAGCTCTTCCACCGGCGCACTCCCGCCCCGCACGGCATCGGCAGCGCCGGCGCGCAGGATCCCCTGGTCGGCCTGAAGCCAGCGCGGACTGTTCTCGGCAAACAGGGCCACCACCTCGCCGGGTTGCAATCCCAGCGCGGTGAAGGCAGCCCCCGCCCGCTCGATCGCGTCGTGCAGCTCCCGGTAGCTGAGCCGTTGCGGCGGCTTGGCATGGGGAGCCTCGAGGGCGATCCGCTCGCCGTGGAGCCGCGCCAGCTCCGGCCAGAGCTGCTCCAGGGCGCTCAGGCCGCTCCAGTCGTGGCGGAGGGCCAGGGCCTGACGGTCGCGATCGGTTCCGCTCCAGTGGATCTCGGCAAAGGGCATGGCGGCGGCAGAAACTGGGCCAATGGTTACCACCCCTCCAGCCGTTCCGGCGGCTCCGGCGGCCGCAGGGACAGGCCCAGACGCTCGGCGCAGGCGGCCCGCAGCAGGGGCCGCACCGCCTCCACCCCCAGGCCGGGGCACCAGTCCGCCAGGCGCCCCACGGGGCGATCGGCGATGCCGCAGGGCACGATCGCCCCGTAGCCCGCCAGCGGGCAGTCGACGTTGAGGGCAAGGCCATGCAGGGAGATCCAGCGGCGCGCCCCCACCCCGATCGCCGCCAACTTGCGGCCCTCCAACCACACCCCGGTGCGCCCGGGCCATCGCTCCGCCCGCAGACCCAGGGCGGTGCAGACGTCCAGCACCACGTCCTCGAGGCAGCGCAGGTAGCGGTGCAGATCCGCCCCGCGGGGCCGCAGGTCGAGGATCGGATAGAGCACGAGCTGGCCGGGCAGGTGATGGGTCACCTCCCCGCCGCGGTCGATGCGGAACAGCGGCAGCGGCGGCGCCGCGGGGTCGAAGCGCAGGTGGGCCAGGTCGGCACCTCGACCGAGGGTGTAGCAGGGTTCGTGCTCCAGCAGCAGCACCGCTTCGGGGGCGGCCGGGTCGTGGAGCCGCCGCGCCTGGAGCTGCTGCTGCCAGCTCCAGGCGCGGGCGAACGGCACCGGGGCCGGCGGTTCAAAAAGAATTGCGGCGCTGGGGGTGGTCATGGCCATGGCTCTCTAGCGTGAGGGCAGACCCCCCTGCGGCGAGGTTCGATGAAACTGGTGATCCACGGGCGCAATCTTGAAGTCACGCCAGCGATCCGTGACTACACCGAAACCAAACTCACACGTGCGATCAGCAACTTTGGCGATCTGGTACGGGAGGCCGATGTGCATCTCTCCGTCGCCCGCAACCCCCGGGTGCCCCAGCAGATCGCCGAGGTGACGATGTATGCCAACGGCACGGTGATCCGCGCTCAAGAGCGCAGCGAAAACCTCTACGCCAGCATCGATCTGGTGGCCAACAAACTCAGCCGTCAGCTCAATCGCTACAAGGAGCGGGTGCATGCGCGCAACCACGGCCCGGTGCACCGTTCCGCCCGCGATGAGGAGGCCGGCGCCGCCTCCCTGCCCCCGCCCGGCAGCTCCCTCACCGAAGGCCTGGAGCCGGGCATCCCGCACCGTGGCGTACGCCGCAAATACTTCGCCATGCCGGCGATGGGCCTGGAGGATGCCCTGCATCAGCTGGAGCTGATCGACCACGACTTCTACGTCTTCCGTGAAGCGGAAAGCGGCCAGATTCAAGTGGTCTACCGCCGCAACCACGGCGGCTTCGGCGTCATCCAGTCGCGGGAGTGAACCGCTCACCGGGCGAGCTGGCCCCCCTCA
The DNA here is from genome assembly GCA_044376165.1 of Cyanobium sp. Lineage (GTDB taxonomy): Bacteria > Cyanobacteriota > Cyanobacteriia > PCC-6307 > Cyanobiaceae > Cyanobium. Next base: position 1,810 of record JBIPMZ010000049.1, on the reverse strand, counting down.
TCGACCATGCCCTGCTCGATCCCCACCACGGGATCGAGGCCCTGCAGCGCTGCTGTGATGAGGCCCGCCATTTCGGCTTTGCCGGGGTGTGCGTGGCCTCCCGCTGGGTGGCGACCGCCCGGGAGCGGCTGCCGGTGGGCGGCCCGGTGCGGTTGGTGTCGGTGGTGGGCTTCCCCTTTGGGGCGGTGCCCACGGCGGTGAAGCGGGCCGAGGCGGAGGCCGCCGCCGCCGCCGGCGCCGACGAACTCGACGTGGTGCCCGACTTCGGGGCCCTGGCGGACCGGCAGAGCGCTCTGGTGCTCGACGATCTGGCGGCTCTCACCGACCTGGGGCTGCCGGTGAAGGTGATCCTGGAGATGGGCCGACTGGATCCCCAGGCCCTGGAGCTGCTGGTGGAGGTCAGCATCGATGCGGGCGCCCGCTTCCTCAAGACCGGCAGCGGCTTTGCGGGAGCGGTGAGCGCCGCGGATGTGGAGCGTCTGCGAAGCCTGGCCCGGGGCCGGGCCGCGATCAAGGCGGCGGGCGGCATCCGCGACCTGGACCAGGCCCTGGCCCTGGCGGCGGCCGGCGCCACGCGGCTGGGCACCAGCCGGGGGGTGGCCCTGATGGAGGCCCTGCGGCGGGGGCCACCCCCCAAGGCCACCGGCCCCGCGCCGGCCGAGGACTGAGGCCCACCCGTGCCCGACCTGCGGATGGAGGGGCTGGTGCTGACCAGCCGGCCCCTGGGGGAGAGCGATCGGCTGCTCACCCTGCTCAGCCGGGAGGAGGGCCTGGTGCGCCTGGCGGCACCGGGGGCGCGCCGGCCGCGCAGCAGCCTCGCGGCGGCGGTGCCGCTGGCCCATCTGCACCTGCAGGTGGGGGGCCGCAGCGGCCTCAAGCGGGTGCGGCAGCTGCGGCTGCTGCGCAACTACAGCGCCCTGGCCACCCGCCTGGAGACCCTCTCCGCTGCCCAAGCCCTCGCGGAGCTGTGCCTGGCCCTGCTGCCCGCCGACATGCCGGCGCCGGGGATGCTGGCCGATTTGCTGGGGCAGCTCGGGCGTCTGGAGGCGGTGGCGCGGGAGGGGAGCGGCGAGGGGGGGACGGAAGCCCTGGCGATCGCGGTGCTGGGGGCGGTGCACCTGCTGGCGCTGGGGGGCTACGCCTTGCCCCTCCAGCTCTGTGCCCGCTCCGGCGCGATCCTCGAGCCGCCCCTGGGGAACGGGGACTGGCGCTGCAGCCTCCTGCCCGGGGAGGGTCTGGCGATCGGTGCGGTACCCGGAGCCCGCATGCTGCTGAACGCCTCGGAGCTGGCGCTGCTGCAGCGCCTGACCCGGCCTGCCCCCCCCCGACGCCGGGACGGAGCCTTGATGGGGCCTCCCTGGGCCTGGCTCCGGCTGCTGGCGGTGATCGAGCTGTGGTGCGGCGAGCACCTCGGCCGGATCCCCCGGGCCTTCAGACTGCTGCGCAGCGGGTTCGAACCGATGCCAGTGTTGTCGTCCTCGCGACCCACCCCACCATGAGCAGCAGCGCTGCGGGGGAACGGGGGCTCGGGGCGGTTCTGGGGATGCCGGGGTTCCGCAAGCTGTGGCTGGGGCAGATCTTCTCCCAGTTGGCCGATAAGTTTTATATCGTTTTGATGGTTTTTTTGATCGCCCAGTACTGGGTGACCGAATCGGCGCAGGCGAGTGAAGCCCTGGCGGAAGCTGCCGCCGCCATCCGCATGTCGGTGGAGAACCGCGCCCAGCTGATCACCCTGCTGGCCACCGGCATCTACGTGGCCAACACCATCCCCGCCATGCTGCTCGGCACGGTGGCCGGGGTCTGGGCGGAC
>JBIPMZ010000389.1:0-3072 GCA_044376165.1 Cyanobium sp. | reverse complement strand
ACGCCCGGGCGCCGCCTGGGCCGGGATTGGGGCGTTAAGCGACTCGCGTCAGCCCTTGCGCGGTGCGCAAGCCGGGGCAGGCCGGGTGGCGTGATCGCCAGTGCCCACGGGCGCCTCCTCGTTGGGTTCCTCCCTTGGAGGATCCGATCTGTAATGCATCCGGCTGGGAGAGAATGACTCGATTGGCAGCGGCCGCCAGGTGCCAGAGCCCACGGACTACGGCAGTCTTCAGGCGGCAGTGTCCCTGGACAAGGAGCGCGGCCTGGCCTTGCTGGCCGGCCGGTTGCTGCTGGCCCTGCTCGAGCTGGCGGTACCCGTGAAGGTGCAGGTGTTGCAAGACCTCAGGAGCGAAGGCCGCAACATCAGGGCCTATCAACGGGAGGAACCCGATGACCTGCACCAGGCGCGCCAGGAGCTGGAGGCTCTGCTGAACCAGATCCAGCCGGAGCCGTACAAGTTTTATGAGCGCTGGGAGGTGCTGCTGAGCAGCGACCGCGGCACGCGGCGCACGGGCAGCCTGATTCACGATCTCTGGCGTCACCTGCCGGAGCAGGTGCGGCTGAAGCCAGAGGGTGCCGGTGAGCTGCGCCGCTTCACCGGATTGCTGCAGGAAACCCGAGGGCTGTGCATCAAGCTCCAGCAGGACCGTCACCACGCCTCCCACTCCAAGGCCGACACGGCCTTTCACTCCCTGTCCTGGCATGCGGCGGTGTTGCGCCTGGGAGAAATGCCGATGGAACTGCAGGCCAGCGCGCAGATGATCCTGGCGACGGCCGCCACGATCCCATCTCCAGTGCAGGCCGGCCTGGAGCAGGCCCTCAAGGTGCTGGGTGGCATCGAGACGCAACCGCTGCTGGGCCATGTGGAGCGGGCCTTCGTGCAACTGGCCGGCGACCGCACGGGCCTGGGTGAGCGTTGGCTTGACATCCATCCCCCGGCCCCCGCGGCAGGGGCTGCCCTGCAGGCTGAGGAGCTCTCGCAGATGCGGGAGGAGCTGGCGATCCTGCAGGACCGCTTCGCGGCGCTGAGCGGCTCGATCGGGCCGGTGCTCAACCGGCTGGGCGACGACATCGAAGGCATCGGCGCCCAGCTGCGGGAGTTGCTGGTGCTGCAGGCCCAGGCCAGCAAAGCCTCGCGCCACTCCGGTGGAGAAGCTCCGGTGGATGGGGCCACAGCACTGGCCAGTGTGCAGGCGGCGTATCGGCAGCTGCAGGATCTGCGTTTCGCCATTGCCCAGGAAATGGGCGAGATGGATCCCGACTTCCGCTTCTATCACTGCATCATCTACCGGGAGCTGATCGTGCAGGCCCTGCGGCAGCAGGTGGTGCGGGTGGAGCAGCTAGTGGAGCTATCGCGGCAGACGATCCTGCAGAAAACCCTGCGCAGCGGCGGTGACACCGATCTGGCGGCTCGGCTGGTGGATGAGCAGTCGCAGCGCTTTGGGGAGCGCATTCAGGTGATTCTGGATCGGATCACCTATCCCACAGTGGCAGTGTCTGTGGCTGATCTTGTGGGCAGAGAGGAGTCAGCGGCTCACTGATCGCTTGAGTTCTGGTCAACCGATGTCTGGCAGGGGCTGCTCGATCGGTACGAGCGCAGGCGGCTGCCGGTGAATCAGGCGATCAAAGTGCTGCCACACCGCGTCGGCACGATTGCCATTACGGAAGTGGATGCCGAGCTCGCAGTTGTCGAGCTGGGCGCTGTCGCTGAGGTTGGCGCTGGTGACCAGCAGCTCGTCGTCGGCCACGCAGCACTTCACGTGAAACACGCTGGGGCGCTCGCGGGCCAGATCCAGGGAGCGCGGATCGAAAAAGCCGCGCGGCCGGGGGCGGCTGGGATCCCAGAGGTGACGCCAGGTGTCGTGCACGAAGGCCTGGCGCAGCTGATCGGCCAGCACGGTGCTGCCTCTCGGGCGAGGGATGTTGACCACCATGCGGGCCTCCAGCTCCGGGTTGGAAACCAGCCGCTGTTGCACGCGATCGAGCAGCTCGGCGATGAAGCCGCCCCGCCAGAGATTGAAGGTGGTGATCAGCAGCCGCTGCTGGCAACGCTCCACCATTTCGCGGATCAGCACCGCCTGATCCCGGGTGATGTCGCCCGGCCCTCCCTGAGGCCCTGACCACACCAGCTCCGCCTGGCCAGTGCCCTGGCCTTGGCGTTGCTCCAGCAGCAGCGCAACGGTGAGCTCCAGGCTGGCGTTGTTGCCCCCCCGCAGGCTCCATTGCTCCAGCCAGGCGAGCAAGGCCTGCCGCAGCGCAGGTCGATCGGAGGCGATCTGGTGCTGGCTGAGCGCGGCCTCGCCAGGGGTGGCGGGCTGTGACCTGAGGCAGGCCGCCAGGCGCTGCAGTTCGCCGCTGCTGAGGGCCAGCAGGGGCTGGCTCATGGCAGCTGCTCGGGGAAGAAGGCGGCGTCGGCCACATCCAGCGTGGGCACCACGAAGGCGCGATCGAGGAACTGGTTGCGCTGCTCGCAGCTGGTTTCGGCGATCAACAGGCAGCCGTGGCACGCCGCACCGTGGCTGTAGCGCTTCTCCAGATCGCTCTCGGGCTGGTGCATCGAGCAGAAAGGATCGTTGGAGCACAGCCGGCCCCTCTCCAGGGCGGCGGCCACCAGCTGGTCACAGCGATCAGCCAGCGACACCAGCCCGCCGAGGGTGCCTTCTGATCCGCTGCCGCTGGTGTACAGCAGGATCCCGTAGCCCTGGCCCGGGAAGCTGTAGATCCGCTCCTTGATCGCCGAGGCGCCATAGCCGCAATCAAGCGCCGCCGTGGTGATCAGCAGGTGGGCCAGGCTGTGCAGCATCAGGTAGGGCGCACCGGGCCAGGTGAAGTCGTTGTCCTTGAGCCCGTGGTCGCGATTCCAGTACTTGCTGGCTGTCTGGTGCTTGGAGCTGTGCTGCTTCACACCATCGCGATCCACCCAGGCTTTCAGCTCCTGCTCGCTCACACCGAGGAACAGACCTTCGCCGAAGTTCTCGATGGTGGGCACCCAATCGAGTTCCTTGTTGTTGATGTCAGCGCGCTTGGCGCCGATGTCGTGCTGATCGATCGGATCGCCATCAACGCCCTTGAC
>JBIPMZ010000059.1:0-10596 GCA_044376165.1 Cyanobium sp. | reverse complement strand
CAGCGGTGACATCCAAGACATCATTCGCCACAACGTGCACGGCCTGCTGGGCATGCTGCCTGGCGAACAATTCGAAGTGAAGATTCAAACCAGCCGCGACAACCTCGCCGGCCTGCTCGCTTCAGCGATGATGACCGGCTACTTCCTGCGCCAGATGGAGCAGCGGATGGAATTGGAATCGGCCCTGCTGGGCAGTGGCGGCGGCAGTGGTGAGCTGGCTAAGGATGATCCCGGCCAGCTGCGGCTCTGAAGCGTCCGAATGGAGAAGTGAAGCTGCAGGAGGTTTTTCTTACTACCGGCAATGAAACCCTGCAGCCCTGATCCGTTACTGACGCCTCGGGCCGCAAGGCCATAACCTGAGCCCCAACGGCCCTGTTTCGCCCGCCATGGCCAGCCCCCGCGCGACGCAGCGCCAGCAACCTGCTGAAGCCTGGCGGATCCTGCGCTGGCGCAGCCGCCATTGGGCCCACCGCGAGCCGCTGGCCCAGGGGGTGGCGCTCACCATGCTGCGCATCCCGGCCGGCAGTTTTGAGATGGGGGCTCCGGAGACGGAGGCAGATAGTTCAGAGCGAGAACGGCCGGTGCATCGGGTCAGGCTGGGAGAATTTCTGTTGGGCCAAACCCCGATCACCCAGGCCCAGTGGCGGGCGGTGGCGGCATGGCAGCGGCAGGAGCACGAGGATGCGAAGCGCTGGCCCGAGGAGCCGCTGGATCCCGATCCGGTGGCGAAGCTTGATGATGCTGAGCGGTTCCTGGGTGAGGAGCGTCCGGTGCTGAATGTGAGCTGGATGCAAGCGGAGGTGTTCTGCGGGAGGCTGGCCTTGCGCACCGGCAAAAACTACACCCTGCCCAGCGAAGCCCAGTGGGAATACGCCTGCCGGGCGGGCACCACCACCCCGTTCCATTATGGCGAGACGCTCAGCGACGAGCTGGCCAATTACAACGCCAATTTCACCTATGGCCGTGGCCGCGAGGGACAATACCGGCAGGAAACCACTGAGGTGGGCAGCTTCCCCGCCAATGCCTGGGGGTTACACGACATGCACGGCAATGTGTGCGAATGGTGTGCTGATCACTGGCACAGCAGCTACAACCTCGGCCAGCAAAAAGCGCCATCCGATGGCAGCCCTTGGCTGGATGCGGCCGAAGAGGGGAAGAAAGGGGAGGATGGGGCACAGTATGATAATCGATCGCGTGTGCTGCGCGGCGGCTCCTGGTACTACAACCCGGTGGCCTGCCGCTCGGCCTGCCGCCTCTACAACCACCCCGCCGTTGCCGTCAGCACCATCGGCTTCCGTGTGTGTTGCCTGCCCCGAGGACGTTTTTCTTCCGCCCTTAAGCCCTCGAGCCCTTAGCCCTGGTTTTGTTTCTTCCCTTGGCTGTTGGCGCCGCAGGCGCTGAAAAATTTTTTCCCCCAGCAGAGCCCAGCCGCGCTGAACGACCCATCCTCGAGGTCACCCCGAATCGGATCCGCACGATCCTTCCCCTGTTCGGCGGAGGATCGCTCCCCTCTGCGACACTCGGCCCAGCCTTCGGCGCGCCCCATGCAGATCTCCTACTTCCACACCTCCGAAGCGGTGCCCGCCGTCACCGCCCCCGCCGACGGTGGCCCCGATGCCGCCGTCGTGATCGATGTGCTGCGCGCCACCACCACCATCGCCTTCTCGCTCCACAACGGCGCCGAAGCGATCCAGGCCTTTGCCGATCTCGCCGAACTGGAGGCCGCCGCCGCCGCCTGGCCACCGGATCTCACCCTGCGGGCCGGCGAGCGGGGCGGCCAGCGCGTGCACGGCTACGACCTCGGCAACTCCCCCCTCGCCGTCACCCCCGAACGGGTGGGCGGCAAGCGGCTCTTCATGAGCACCACCAACGGCACCCGCTCCCTCGCCGCCGTGAAAGCCGTGCCCCTGCTGCTCACCGCCTGCCTGCCCAACCGCACCGCCGTCGCCCGCCGCCTGGTGGAACGCCACTGCCAGCGGGTATGGATCGTGGGCAGCGGCTGGGAAGGCGCCTACTCCCTCGAAGACAGCCTCGCCGCCGGGGCGGTGGTGTCCGCCGCCACCGAGCTGGCGGTTGCCCCCCACCTGGGCGTCTCCCTCGCCAACGACGAAGCCCTCGCCGCCCTCGCCCTCTGGCAGCAGTGGCACCACGACACCGAAACCTGCCTGCGGGCCGCCAGCCACGGCCAGCGCCTCATCCGCCTCGGCGATCACGACGCCGACTTCGCCTGCTGCGCCGCCGTCGACAGCCTCACGATCGTGCCGTTCCAGGCGGAACCCGGCGTGCTGCGGGCCAGCTGAACCCCGCGCACCGGGCCGGGGGGGTTGCCGGCAGGAGAGCCTCCCTTACAGTTCGGCCCTCTCGACCGGAGCGATGGTGGGTAGTTTCCTGGCCGCGGCCCTGCAACTCACCAGCACCTCCGATCCGGATGCCAACTTCGCGGCGGCCGAGGAGCAGATCGAGATGGCCGCCCGCCGCGGCGCCGACCTGCTGGGCCTGCCGGAAAACTTCGCCTTCATGGGCGACGACGAGACGCGCCTCGCCATCGCCCCCCAGCTGGCGGAGCGCTGCAGCACCTTCCTCTCCACCATGGCGCGGCGCTACCAGGTCACCCTCCTCGGCGGCGGCTTCCCCGTGCCCGCCGGTGAAAACCAGACCTACAACCGCGCCGAGCTGGTGAGCCCCGAAGGCCTGCTGCTCGCCCGCTACGACAAAATCCACCTCTTCGACGTGGATCTTCCCGACGGGATCACCTATCGCGAATCGGCCACCGTGCGCCCCGGCTCCAGCCCGCCGCCGGTGGTGGATGTACCGGGTCTCTGCCGCATCGGCCTGTCGATCTGCTACGACGTGCGCTTCCCCGAGCTCTACCGCCACCTCGCCGGCGCCGGCGCCGAGCTGCTCTTCGTTCCCGCCGCCTTCACCGCCTACACCGGCAAAGACCACTGGCAGGTGCTGCTCCAGTCGCGGGCGATCGAAAACACCGCCTACGTCGTCGCCCCCGCCCAAACCGGCCTTCACTACGGCCGCCGCCAAACCCACGGCCACGCCCTGGTGATCGACCCCTGGGGCACCGTGCTCTCCGACGCCGGCATCGCGCCGGGCATGGCCGTCGCACCGGTGGATGCCGGCCACAACCAGCGGGTGCGCGCCCAGATGCCGAGCCTGCAGCACCGTCGTCCGGCCCTGTTCTGAACCCCGCGATGAAAGGACGCGCGGCGATCCGAGCCCGAGTTCGCCCCCTCGCGCTCGGGGCGGTTCTGCCCCTGGCCTCCCTGCTCAGCCTCGCCCTCTCCGGCCTGGGCGCCCTGCCGGCCCTCGCCGCCAGCACCCTCTCCGCCTGGCGCATCAGCCGCGATGGCGTGCTCGAACTGCGCACCTCCCCGGGGGTGCCGCTGCAGGCCTTCTTCGAGGAGGGCAGCGGCGGCCGGGGACCCCGCCTCTGGATCGACCTTCCCGGCGCTCCCCTCCGCACCCGTCGCGTGCTCGCCGGGGGCGTGTTGCAGGAGGTGCGCATCGGCCGGCCCGATCCCGCCACCACCCGGCTGGTGTTGGAGTTCCAGCCCGGCACCCGCCTCGATCCCCGCCAGCTGCGGCTCGTGGGCACCGCCCGGGACCGCTGGCGGATGGAGATCAGCGGCCTTCGCCCCGACAGCCTTCAACCCGTCGGGGAGGGGGAGCTGGAGGCCGCCACCGCCTGGAGCCCCCGCCGGCCCAGCACCCGGCCCCCCTCCTCCGAGGGGCTGCCGGAGGTGCCGCGCGGCCGCTTCCGGGTGGTGATCGACCCCGGCCACGGCGGACCGGATCCCGGAGCGGTGGGGATCAACGGCTTGCGCGAAACCGATGTGGTGCTGGATGTGAGCCTGCAGGTGGCCCGCCTGCTCCAGGCCCGCGGCGTGCAGGTGCTGCTCACCCGCACCACCGAGGTGGATGTCGACCTGCCGCCGCGGGTGGCCCTGGCCAACAGCAGCGGCGCCGATGCGTTCGTCAGCATTCACGCCAACGCCTTGAGCATGGCCCGGCCCGATGTGAACGGCATCGAAACCTTCTATTTCCAGGGCGGCCGCTCCCGCTCCCTGGCGGAGGCGATCCAGCGGGAGCTGATGGCCGTCTCCCCCGGCACCCCCGATCGCGGCGCCCGACCGGGTCGCTTCTTCGTCATCCGCCGCACCGTGATGCCCTCCGCCCTGGCGGAGATGGGCTTCGTCACCGGCGAGATCGACAACCCCCGCCTGGCCGACCCCAACTACCGCCAGCGCCTCGCCCAGGCCGTCGCCGCCGGCATCCTCTCCTTCCTCGGCGGTTCATGAACCCCTCGCCGAACAGCCCGCCGCCCGCAGGTGAGCCCCGGCCGGAGGGTCTCACCGCCCCCATCGGCCTGTTCGATTCCGGCCTGGGCGGGTTGAGCGTCTGGCGGGAGATCGTCCGCCAGCTGCCGGCCGAAGCCACCGTTTACGTGGCGGATCGCGCCCATGTGCCCTACGGCGGTCGCCAGTCGTGGCTGGTCCGCCAATACTGCGAAGCCATCTGCGGCTGCCTGGTGGAAGCGGGCTGCAAGGCGATCGTGGTGGCCTGCAACACCGCTTCGGCGGTCGCCCTGCACCACCTGCGCGAATGCTTCCCGGACACCCTCCTGCTCGGCCTGGAGCCCGCCGTCAAGCCCGCGGTGGCCCGCTCCCGCAGCGGCGTGGTCGGCGTGATGGCCACCCCCGCCACCTTTCAAGGGCGGCTCTTTCGCGCCACCGTCGGCCGCTACGCCGCCAGTGTGCAGGTGGTGGAGCAGGTGTGCCTCGGCCTGGCGGATCGGGTGGAGGCCGGCGAGCTGGAGGGCCCCGACACCGAAGCGCTGCTGCAGGGCTTCCTCGCGCCGATGCTCGCCGCCGGCGCCGACACGATCGTGCTCGGCTGCACCCACTACCCCTTTGTGATCGAGACGATCCGGCGCCTCGTCGGTCCGGAGGTGGACGTGATCGATCCGGCCCCCGCCGTCGCCCGCCACCTCGCCGGCCTTCTCCATCACTTCGATCTCGCCGCCCCGGCCGACACCCTCCCCGGCCATCGCTTTCTCACCACCGGCGAAGCCTTTCGCTTCGATCGGGATGCCGAACGCCTGCTCGGCATCCAGCCCCACAGCCAGGGGATTGTCTGGGAGTCGAGCGGTGAACGCCTGCTCTGCCCGAGGGGGGGCTGCCAGCACCCGCCCCCGGAGCCCCCCTAGGATCGCGGCCAACCCGGAGGTGTCGTGACGACGGTCGCAGAGCTGCTTCAGCCGGTCGAGGCCGATCTCGATGCCCTGTTGGCCGACCTTCGCGCCTTGATCGGCGCCGGCCATCCCATTCTTCAAGCCGCCGCCGAACACCTGTTTTCGGCCGGCGGCAAGCGGCTGCGGCCCGGCATCGTGCTGCTCCTCTCCCGCGCCATCGCCCCCGATGGCAGCCTCAGCCCCCGCCATCGCCGGCTGGCGGAGATCACGGAGATGATCCACACCGCCTCCCTCGTTCACGACGACGTGGTGGATGAGGCCGCCACCCGCCGCGGCGTGGCCACCGTTCACAGCCGCTTCAACCATCGCGTCGCCGTGCTGGCCGGCGATTTCCTCTTCGCCCAGGCCAGCTGGCACCTCGCCAACCTCGACGACCTCGAGGTGGTGAAACTCCTCTCCCGCGTGATCATGGATCTCGCCGACGGGGAGGTGAAGCAGGGCTTGTTCCGCTACGACACCGGCCAGAGCTTCGAGACCTACCTCGAGAAGAGCTACTGCAAAACCGCCTCCCTCATCGCCAACAGCTCCCGCGCCGCCGGCGTGCTCTCCGGCCTCAGCGCCGAGCGGCTCGATCTGCTGCACCACTTCGGCCGCCAGCTCGGCCTCGCCTTTCAGGTGGTGGATGACATCCTCGATTTCACCGGCAGCGATCAGCAGCTCGGCAAACCCGCCGCCAGCGATCTCGCCTCCGGCTACCTCACCGCTCCGGTGCTCTACGCCTTCGAGGAGCGCCCCGCCCTGGCGGGCTTGATCGAGCGGGAGTTTTGCGAGCCCGGAGATCTGGAGCAGGCCCTGGAGATGGTGCGCGGTTGCGAGGCCATCCCCCGCACCCGGGCCCTGGCGGAGGGATTCGCGCGCGAAGCCCATGCCGCCATCGAGTGGCTGCCCCCCTCCGAATCCCGCAGCGCCCTGCGCGCCCTGCCGGAGTTCGTGCTCAGCCGCCTCCACTGAGCGCAAGCCGGGCTCCACTCAGCCCGGGCCCTTTGCGGGCGGCTCCAGCTTCACCTCCTTCAGGCTGGCGAGGAGCACCCAGCGGTCGTCGTACAGCTGCCGCACCTGCTCCGCCTCCAGATCGGCGGGCAGCACCACATGCACGCGGCATCCGGCGGCATCGGCGGAGCGGGCACCGGCGGGGGAATCCTCGAACGCCCAGCAGTCCTGCGCTGCCACCCCCAACCGGCGGGCGGCCAGCAGAAAGGGATCCGGGGCCGGCTTGCCCGCCTCCAGCTCCGGATCATCCCCCAAGATCATCGTCTGCAACGCGGCCAACCAGGGGTGGCCGGCGCACTTCACCGCCAGGGACGCACGGCTGCTGCTGGTCACCAGGGCCGTCGGCACCCCCAGCTCCCCGCAGCGGGCCAGCAGCTCGGGGGCGCCCGGCATGGCTGGCGCCTGCCCCAGCAACCGCCAGGCGATCGACTGCTGCAGCGCCAGCAGCTCCTCCGCGCTCGGCGGCGGCGCTCCCCCCTCCGCGATCCAGCGCCGCACCCGTTCGCCGTTCTCCCCGCGGCGGCGCCCCCGCAACTCCAGCAGTTCGCGATCGCTCAACGCCCGAGCGAAGCGGGCCGCCGCCTCGCGCCAGGCCCGGCCATGCAGCGGCTCCGTATCGAGCAGCAGGCCATCGAGGTCGAACAGGCAGGCAGCGGGAAGGACCATCGCTCCAGCCTGTCACTTCCGCCCCCCGCCGGAAGCCGGACTCGCCCGCCCCCTGCCATTGTTTCAAGAATCGCTGCACCGGCCCGGGGGCCGACCCCCGAGCGGCAGGCTGGACACCGAAGCCTCAGGACCGATGGATCACTATTCCTTCCAAGGTCCTTATGCCTACCGCTGGCAGGACGACGTGCCGGTGGAGCGCATCGATCTGCGCAGCGGCGAGCGCCGCGTGGTGTGGATCGGCCCCCGCCGCTCCCCCCCCCGGTCGGGCGGCCCCTGCCCCCCCTGCGACGGGGATCCCCAGGGCTGGCGGGCGCACATGGCCTCCTGGAACTGAAGGGGTCGTTCCGGGCGGTTACGCTCCCACCCTGCCCCCCTGCGCGTCATGAGCCAGCCCACCATTGAATCCGTGCTGCAGGAGGCCCGCACGTTCGACCCGCCGGCCGAACTCGCCGCCCACGCCCGCATCGGTTCGCTCGCGGCCTACCGGCAGTTGGCGGAGCAGGCCGCCGCCGATCCGGATGCCTTCTGGGGCGAGCAGGCGCGGCGCGAGCTGCACTGGTTCGAGCCCTTCCACACGGTGCTCGATTGGAGCCAGGCCCCCTTCGCCCGCTGGTTTGAAGGCGGCACCACCAACCTCTCCACCAACTGCCTCGACCGCCACCTCAGCGGACCGCGGGCCGACAAGACCGCCCTGATCTGGGAGGGCGAACCCGGCGACGGGCGCTCCTTCACCTATCGCGAACTGCATGCTGAGGTGTGCCGCGCCGCCAACGCCCTCAAGGCGCTCGGCATCGGCAAGGGGGATCTGGTGGCCCTCTACATGCCGATGGTGCCCGAGGCGGCGATCGCCATGCTCGCCTGCGCCCGCATCGGCGCCCCCCATTCGGTGGTGTTCGGCGGCTTCTCGGCCGAAGCCCTGCGCGATCGGTTGATCGACGGCCAGGCCAAGGCGGTGATCACCGCCGATGGCGGCTTCCGCAAGGACAAGGCGGTGGCGCTCAAGCCGGCGGTGGATGAGGCCCTGGCCCACGGCTGCCCGAGCGTGGAGAAGGTGCTGGTGGTGCGGCGCACCGGCGAGGCCACGCCGATGGTGGCGGGGCGTGATCTGTGGTGGCACGAGCTGGTGGATGGCCAGAGCTCAGACTGCCCGGCCGAGCCGATGGCCAGCGAAGATCGGCTGTTCGTGCTCTACACCTCCGGCTCCACCGGCAAACCCAAAGGGGTGGTGCACAGCACCGCCGGCTATACCCTCTGGGCCCATCTCACCTTCCAATGGATCTTCGACATCCGCGAAGACGACATCCACTGGTGCACCGCTGATGTGGGCTGGATCACCGGCCACAGCTACATCGTCTACGGGCCGCTCTCCAATGGCGCCACCACGGTGATGTATGAGGGGGCGCCGCGCCCCTCCAAACCCGGCGCGTTCTGGGAGGTGATCCAGAAACACCGCTGCACGATCTTCTACACCGCCCCCACCGCCATCCGGGCCTTCATGAAGAGCGGCCGCGCCGTGCCCGATCAATACGACATGAGCTCCCTGCGCATCCTCGGCACCGTGGGCGAGCCGATCAACCCCGAAGCCTGGATGTGGTATCGGGATGTGATCGGCGGCAATCGCTGCCCGGTGGTGGACACCTGGTGGCAAACCGAAACCGGCGGCGTGATGATCAGCCCCCTGCCGGGCGCCACCCCCACCAAACCCGGCTCCTGCACCCTGCCCCTGCCCGGCATCGCCGCGGATGTGGTGGATCTGGAGGGCCGCTCCGTGCCGGCCGACGAGGGGGGCTATCTGGTGGTGCGGCGTCCCTGGCCGGGGATGATGCGCACGGTGCATGGCGATCCGGATCGCTTTCGCACCAGCTACTGGGAGCACATCCGCGCGGAGGATGGCAGCCTCCTCTACTTCGCTGGCGACGGCGCCCGCCGCGATGCGGACGGCTATTTCTGGGTGATGGGCCGCGTCGATGACGTGATCAACGTGAGCGGCCATCGGCTGGGCACGATGGAGATCGAAAGCGCCCTGGTGAGCCATCCGGCCGTGGCGGAAGCGGCGGTGGTGGGCCGACCCGATGCGTTGAAGGGTGAGGCCATCGTCGCCTTCATCACCCTGGAGGCGGGCCGTAGCGGTGATGCGGCGCTGGAGGCCGACCTGCGCCGGCATGTGGGGCAGGAGATCGGCCCGATCGCCCGCCCGGACGGGATCCGCTTCAGCGAAGCCCTGCCCAAAACCCGCAGCGGCAAGATCATGCGCCGGATCCTGCGGGCCCTGGCGGCCGGTGAGGAGGTGAGCGGCGACACCAGCACCCTGGAGGACAGAAGCGTGCTCGATTCCCTGAGGGTGTGACCCCGCGTCAGCCGGGCGCGGCGGGCTGGATCCACCCCAGGATCAACGCCGCCAGGGAATCGATCTGGCGCTGGCGGGCCGGATCATCCGCCCAGTCGCCGAGCAGGTTGCGGCGCAGCCCGGCGCTGGCGGGGGTGAGGTGATCGCCCGGCAGCTCCACCAGCTCGCTTTGGTCGTCCGATCGCTGCTGCAGGGCCGCCAGCAGCCGGCCGCTCTGGTCGAGGTTGTCGCGGCGAAAGCGCACCAGCAGATTGCGGGGCTGGTGGTAGTTCGCGCTCACCTGCCGCAGCGTCTCCTCCGGGGAGGGGCTGAACTCGCTGCGAAATCCCAGCTGCTGGCCCATCTCCGCCAGCAGCGGCACCGAGCGCTCCGCCGAGAAGTTGTTGAAGCTCAGCGCCACCAGGCCCTGGCAGGCCCGGCCGCCATCCGGGGCGAGAAGGTGAAGTTTGCAGCCGAGGCTGTGGCCCAACCGCAGCACCGGCTGCCGGCTCCACCCCTCCCTCACCGCCCGGGTGTCGACAAAGCGCAGCCGACGGAAGGCGCGCCAGGCCTCGATCGCCTGGCGTTGATGGTCGAATCCCGGCACGTAGCTCCAGGCGCGGATGCACCAGCCCCGGCGGCCCAGCGCCTCCAGCAGACGCCGGTAGCTCAGCTGGGGGGAGGCGGCCAGATAGCTGCCGCCGATGAACTCCACCAGCGGCGGACCGTCGGGCCCGGCCGGGGCCGCAGACGCCAGCGTCCAGATGGGGCCCTGCTGGCGCCAGAGGGGAGCCACCTCAGGCGGCACCGAGTCGGCGCAGGGCGTCGATCGCCTCCTGGCGGTGGGCGGCACCATCGAGAAGGTTGTTGAACACATGGCGGATCACCCCCTCGCCGTCGATCACGTAGGTGACGCGGCCGGGCAGCAGGCCGAGCACGGAGGGCACGCCAAAGGCCTGGCGCAGGGTGTTGCCGCTGTCCACCAGCAGCGGAAAGGGCACGCTGTGGCGGCTGGCGAAGCGCTGGTGGCTGCTGGCGTCATCGCCGCTGACGCCCCACACCTCCGCCCCGAGGGCCTGGAGATCGGCGTAGCTGTCGCGGAAGGCGCAAACCTCCGCCGTGCAGCCCGGGGTGTCGTCCTTGGGATAGAAAAAAAGCACCAGGGGTTTCCCCTGCAGCGCATCGCTGCGCCGCTCCACCCCGTCGCCATCGAGGAGGGCGATGAGGGGGGCACGATCGCCGGGAACGAGGGCAGGGGCCACGGCAGCTGCTCGGAGGAATCTCCTCAGCCTAAGAACCGCCGAGCCTGCGGCCGGTGGGGGAGACCGTCCCGGCGGGGCAGATCGCCCCT
>JBIPMZ010000048.1:0-11471 GCA_044376165.1 Cyanobium sp. | reverse complement strand
GGCGCCCCTCCCGAGGGCGCTCGCCGCTCGCCGGGGGGCAGGCCCCGCAGCTCGCTGAGCACCACCCGCCCGGAACCGTCAAACCGCGGCGGGCTGACGGGGGGGCGACTCCAGGCCACCGGCGCCACCAGCCAGATCGGCACGTAGGGGCTGGCGGCGGCGGTGCGCCGCTGGATGTCCTGGAGCAGCCGGATGCGCGGCTCCCCGCCGATGCGGCTGCTGCGCTGCAGGGCCGCCTCCAGGCCCGGTTCGCTCCAGAAGCTGCCGCTGGAGGCGCTGCCACCGGAGCGGCAGCGGTTGCCCTCCACCTTCTGGCAGCCCAGCAGGGGGATCAGGTAGTTGTCGGCATCGGGGTAGTCCCCCACCCACTCCAGCTGGATCAGGGGGAAGACGCCCTTTTCGAGCTGGGCGTAGACGGTGGTGGATTCCAGGCCGCTCACCTCCAGGCGCACGCAATCGCCGAGGTCGCGGTGCAGCTGGGCCTGCCAGGTGAGGGCAAAGAGACGATCGCTGGGGATGTCGGAGCGGAAGGTGAGCGGCAGGCGCAGACGGCGCCCCTGGCAGTAGCCGGCCTCGCGGTAGAGGCGCCGGGCGGTGGCGGGGTCGTAGTCGGGCCAGGCGCGGGGGGAGGATCCCGGCAGGGTGGGGGGCAGCAGCTCCCGCAGGGGCGGTCGCAGGCCGAGGCTCACCCGTCGGCTGATCGTGGGCCGATCGAGGCTGCGCGCCACCGCCTGGCGCAGCCGGGGATCCTGCAGCGGCGGCTGGTCGGAGAGCAGGGAGAGGAAGCCGATCTCCAGGGCGGGCCCCACCGCCTCCCGCAGCTGGCCGGCCTGGGCGTCGCGGTGCAGGGCTTGCTGGTGGTCGATCTCCAGGCTGTTGGAGAGCAGCACATCCACCTCGCCGCTGCGCAGGGCGCCGAACAGGGCGGTGGAGTTGCTGAGGCTGACCAGCTCGAGGCCGGCGTTGCGGGGTTGCGGACCCCAGTAGCGGGGCCAGGGGGTGAGACGCTGCTTGGGCCCGCTGAAGAAGGCCAGCCGGTAGGGTCCGGTGCCCACGAAGCGGTCGTTGAGGGGCTGCTGGCGGTGGCGGGCGTAGGCGGTGGGGGAGACGGGGGTGAGGAAGATGGCGCTGAGCAGGCGCGGCAGGGGGCTGAAGGGGCGCTTGAGCTCCAGCTCGATCTCCAGGGGGCCGAGGACGCGCACCGCCGCCACCCGGTCGCTGAGCTGATAGCCGAGGGTGCCGATCGCCATGAAGCGCCGCAGCGAGAAGGCCATCGCGGCGGCGTTGAAGGGGGTGCCGTCGTGGAAGAGCACGCCGGAGCGCAGGGGGATGCGGGCGCGCAGGCCGTCGGCGCTGAGGCGGGGGAGGGCGGTGGCCAGGCGGGGTTCGAGGCGGCCCTCGCGGTTGATCGCATAGAGGGGGTCGCCGAGGGCGCTGAGCACCTGCATCTGGCCCACCCGAGAGGCCTTGGCCGGATCGAGGCTGTCGAGGCGGCTGCGGCTGGCGAGGATCAGGGTTCCCTCGCCCCGGGGGGGGCGGCACCCGGCCAGGGGGGTCAGCAGGGCCAGGGGCAGCAGCAGCGGGGCCAGGCGGCGGGCGCCGCGGGGTCGGGGGGGGGCAAGACCCATGGGGGAGAGCGGGGGGTGCGGCGGTCAGAGGGTGCGCAGGCAGGCCGCCACGCATTCCACGTCGTCGAGGGCTTCGATGGCGGCGAGGGCCTCGCGGAAGCGAGCTTCGAGCACCTCGTGGGTGATCACCACGATCTCCGCGTCCTCCCCCAGGCCCTCGTACTGCACGATCGACTGGATGGATACGCCGGCGTTGCCGAAGCCGCTGCCGATCCGGCCGATCACCCCGGGCTCGTCGCGGGTGCGCAGGCGCACGTAATTGCGGTGGCGGGTGCGGGCGCCATCCACCAGCGTGCAGCGCCGCCAGCTGCTGGCGGCGAGCAGGGGATCGAGGCCGGCGCCGGGCTGGCCGCCGCCCACCTGGCGGATGCCGGCGATGTTGAGGATGTCGGCGACCACCGCCGAGGCGGTAGGGCCGGCGCCGGCGCCGGGGCCGTAGAACATCACCCGTCCCACCGGATCCCCCTCCACCAGGATGGCGTTGTTCACCCCGTGCACCCCGGCGAGGGGATGCTGGCGGGGCAGCAGGGTGGGGTGGACGCGCACGTCGAGGGGCAGGGGATCGGCCTCCGGCTCGCTGTCGCGGAAGCGTTCGGCCACCGCCAGCAGCTTGACCACGAAGCCGAGCTGGGCGGCGTAGGCCACATCGCGGCTGTCGAGCCGGTCGATGCCCTCGGTGGGGATGCGGGCGCGGGGCACGGTACCGCCGTAGGCCAGCCCGGCGAGGATGGCGATCTTGTCGGCGGCGTCGCCCCCCTGCACATCCGCCGCCGGATCGGCCTCGGCGTAGCCGAGCCGCTGGGCGTCGGCCAACACATCGGCGTAGGCCGCCCCCTCGTCGGCCATGCGGCTGAGGATGTAGTTGGTGGTGCCGTTGATGATGCCGCTCACCCGCTGGAGCCGATTGCCGCCCAACGATTGCTTGAGCGGTTCGATGATCGGGATGCCGCCGCCCACCGCCGCCTCGATCAGCACGTAGACGCCCCGTTCGGTGGCGGCGGCGGCGATCTCCTCCCCGTGGCGGGCGATCACGGCCTTGTTGGCGGTGACGACGGGTTTGCCGGCGGCGATCGCCCGCAGGATCAGGGAGCGGGCGGGCTCCAGACCCCCCATCACCTCCACCACGATTTCCACCGCCGGGTCGTCCACCACCGCTTCGGGGTTGGTGGTGAGCCGCTGGGGATCGAGGGCCACCCCCCGGGGCCGCTGCAGATCGCGCACCGCCACCCGCCGCAGCTGCAGGGAGGCCACCAGGGGATGGCGCCCCTGCGGGCTGGCGAGGATCGCCGCGACGCCCGTCCCCACCGTGCCCAGCCCCAGCAAGCCGACACCGATCGCCATGGAGCCCTGCGCCGCAATCGGCTGATCCTAGAAATCGGCCGGTCGGCCTGAGCTCTGGGTCCGGGCGCCAGGGGCCAGGGCCCGAGGTTCAATCGGCCTGGGCGAGCTGGCGGGCCTGGGCCTGCATGGTGCGGAAGATGTTGAGGAAGCCGTTGGCCCGGGACGGGGTGAGGCTGGCCTGGAGGCCGGTGGCGGCGAGGAAGGCCGGATCGATTGCGGCCACCTGGGCGGGGGTGAGGCCCTCCAGGCCTTCGATCAGCAGGGCGAGGAGGCCCTTGGTGATCTGGGCGTCGGAATCCCCCTGCCAGTGCAGCTGGCCGTTCGCCAGGCTGCCCACCACGTACACCTGGGAGACGCAGCCGCGCACCTTGAAGGCCTCCTGCCGGAGGTCTTCGGGGAGGGGATCTAGCTTTTTGGCGAGCCAGAGCACATACGCGTAGCGGCGCTTGGGATCGGCGCTGCCACCGAGGCGCTCGACGAGGCGATCGAGGGCGGGACTGCCCGTGCTCATCGGTTCAGGGGCGGCGGCGAAGGCGGGCCAGGCCCCCCAGCCCGGCGAGGCTCAGACCGCCGAGCAGGGCGAGGCCCCCCGGAGCGCGGGGGATGGGGAAGCGCTCGCCGACCGGCTGGGCGGAGTGCAGGGCTGGGGTGGCGGCGCTGGGCAGCTCCAGGTAATCGCGGTGGCCGGGGCCGCCATCCACCTGGAGCTCCCAGTCGGCGCGGGCCTGCTTGGGCAGCGGAAAGGTGAGGCGGCCTTCGCCGTCGGTGCGGCCCACCTCGATGGCGGCGCCGCCATCGGGGGGCAGCAAGCGCACCTGGGCGGAGGCCACGGGCTGCCCGCTGGAGAAGCTGGTTTCCAGGCGGATGAAGCCGGCGGGGGCGCCGCTGGGGGCTTTGCCGAGGGAGGCGCTGAGGGCGTCGAGGCGCTCCAGGTTGGTTTGGATCGCATGGGCCCGAGCCGGGGTCGGCAGGGCGGGGGCGAGCAGGAGGGCGGCGGCGCCGATGAGGGCCGGCAGGGCGGGGCGGGGCATGGCGCGACTCAGGAGGCTTTCCAGCGGCTGTCACTCGTGCGGCCGGCCTGCACCATGCGGGCCATCGAGCTCACCATCATCGCGAGGGCGTCGGGGCTGTGGCCGCGGGCCTGGAGCTCGGCGGCCAGCACGCGCTCGGAGGCGGTGAGCCGGGGGTGGTCGCCGGCGGAGCTTTTCGGGTGGCGGATGGCTTCGGCCCGACGGGCGCTGGCGGCATGGGAGGCGATGCGCTGCTGCAGGGGGCTGAGATCCAAGGCAAGGGCGAACGCTCTGGCTTGATCCTGGCAAATCGCCGCGCCGGCAGAGCGCGCCGGCGCGGCGCGTTACGAGCTTGCAATGAAGTGAAGGCCCCTCTCGTCGAGCCAGCCGTCGAAGGGCACATCCCAGGGATCGCGCGGCAGCGGCATTGGGCTGACGCAGGCCGCCGGCAGCACCGCCAGGGCCGGCACGGCGCGCCAGGGCGGCTGGGCCCGCAGGCGGTCGTACCAGCCGCCGCCGGAGCCGAGGCGGAAGCCGGCGCGATCGATCGCCAGGGCGGGCACCAGCAGCAGGGCGAGCTGGGAAGGCGCCAGGGGCGCCAGGGGTTGTGCACCTGCGGCCGAAGGATCCGCGACGGACGGAGCCGGGATGCCACAGGCATCGGCCGCGAGGGGATCGGCTGGATTCCAGGGGAGGTAGAGGAGCTGGAGGCCGTGGGCCTCGGGGGGCCAGGGGAGCACCGCCGGCAGGGCCAGGCGGTCCGGGGCGCGGGCTTGGAGTTCGGCGGCGAGGGGGCGCAGGTCGGGTTCGGCGCCGAGGGGCCAGTAGAGGCCCAGCCGGCGCGTCGGGGCTGGCGTCGGGGGGAGGAGCCGCGGCGGCAGCTCGCGGCGGGCCACCGCCAGAAGGCCGGCGGCGGCGGCCGGCAGCTGCTGGCGTCGCAGGCGACGGAAATGGCGTCGCAGCTCCTCCTTGGAGGCGGGAGAGGGGGGAGAGTCGGCGGGGAGGGCGCTACCCATGGTCTTCAGCGCTGGAACCAGCCGGTGAG
Organism: Cyanobium sp.; assembly: GCA_044376165.1. Lineage (GTDB taxonomy): Bacteria > Cyanobacteriota > Cyanobacteriia > PCC-6307 > Cyanobiaceae > Cyanobium. Next base: position 6,447 of record JBIPMZ010000048.1, on the reverse strand, counting down.
GGCCACCGCCAGGGCGTCGGCGGCGTCATCGGGACGGGGCGGATCGCGGAGATCGAGCTCGCGCATCACCGCTTCGAGCACCTCGGCCTTTTCGGCGTGGCCGTGGCCGGCGAGGGCCAATTTGATCTGCATGGGCGGGAATTCCACCACCGGGATGGCGAAGCGGGCCAGGGTCATGATCACCACGCCGCGGGCCTGCACCACGGCGATGGTGGTGCTGGAGCGGTAGAAGAAGAATTTTTCAACCGCCGCCAGATCGGGCCGCCAGCGGCGAATCAGGAGGCGGAGATCGGCGGCGATCTCCACCATGCGATCGCCCTCACTGCGGCCGGGATCGGTGCGGATCATGCCGCAGTCGAGCAGGCGCTGACGCGCGGCGCCCACCTGGATCACGCCGTAGCCCACGCGGGCCAGGCCGGGGTCGATGCCGAGGATGATCATCCAGAAGAGGAGGGCGCGGGGTCGCTGGGGGAGGAGGGCGCGGGGCCGCGGGGAGCGGATGGCGCCATTCTCCCTTCCCGGCGTTCAGCCGAGGCTCAGGCGCTGCAGGGAGCGGCGGCGCAGGCGCCGGCTGAAACCGAAGGCCATGCCCGCGCCGAACAGGGGCAGGGGGCCAGGCACCGGCCGCTGCGTGAAGGTATTTTGGAAATTATCGAGGTTGCTTGTGCCGTCGTTGGGCACGAGGAACGTATCGCGGACCCAGAGAGTTTTGAAGTTTTGCGCGAACGTAACGCTACCCCCGTCGACGGTGATCGTGGCCAGAGAAGTGGTGAATGGATCGCTGAAAATCTCTTTAGTTACGGAAGGATTATCGGTGCCAGACCAGGAGAGGGAAGCGCTATTAAAATAAAGGTCATTCAGGGGATCTATGCTAATCTTATATTGTGAAGTTCCTGATATCGGGCCTGGGGGAGTGGTTAGCGGAGGGTTGAAGTCAAAGCTAACGCGGAAGGAGTTGCCGCCACCAACCCCCGCCTCTTCTGTGAAATCCACTTCGCCTATACCGGCGCTGGGAGTGACAAGTTCAGATAGAATCTTATCACTAATTGGAGTGGATTCGTAGGGGCCGCTTGTGCAAACGGGGGATGGCAGAGGGTTGGGGCTACCAAAGCTACAGGGGGTGGTGAGGGCATGGGCGGCGCCGGCGTTGAGGCCTAGAGCGGTCGCCCCCAGGACAGCCACGCCGAAGAAAAGTCGAGCTGTGGAGTAAGCAGGCATGGGCTGAGGAAGAGCAAAGGGGCAGGGAAAACGAACAAAATCTGCAAGAGCGAGTGATGCCCGCCTACCCCGTACAACCTACAGGGAAAAGAATGCTTTCATGGCAATTTTGTCGCGCTTTCGCGTATTCATCTGGAACTGGATGATTCGGCCTGAATGGTCAGATTTACCAATATCAAACAGGCAATTTGCTTCAATCGCGCTGAGTTTTACGTCAGAATTCGGCATGGCCAGTGCCCCTTGGCAACTGGTCAAGGTCGCACGGGGCCGCGTGCTTTGCCATGGGCGTCCCGTCTTGATGAGCCACCGGCCTGAGGACAGAAGAGATTTCTTCGAAAGTACGCAAAAAAAAACCGCCTGGAGGCGGTTGGGGAAGAAAGATTGAAAGAGAAAGAAAATTGATTTCTTTCTTTGGTTCAAACGAGAGTGAGGCGTGTACGGGTGCGACGACGGAGACGACGGGTGAAGCCAAAAGCAGCTCCAGCACCCAAAAGAGGCAAGGGGGCAGGTGCTTTCGGGTATTGAGTGTAGCTGTTTGTGTAGGAAGTAATGGATCCAGTTCCTGAGATCATATCTGAGACATAGATATCCGTAATGTCAGCGGAAAACAGGAAGGATAAGCTGGCGGAGCCGCCTGAGGTGGCGGTGATGGTGCCAAGCAAATCTCCAAGGTTAGGGTTTTGGGTAATGGGATCAAAACCTAAAAATTTATTGATCGTTTTAGTAATCGTAACGCCCGGATCACCTACAATATTTGAAAGAGTTACAGAGGTGAATACATCTGTCGACGGAGGAACAATTTTTAGAACGTAATCAAAACTTCCCGCAAGGTCAGCTACAGTGGGAACAGGGGGGGCATACGTTACGGTTATAGAGTTGCTCGGGGTAAAAGTAACAGTACCCGGAAAATTAACGCTACCATTAATGTCGGAAGTGTAGTTTACGCCCATGAATGATGTATCACCTTGCGTAAAAAGGGTTGAACCACAGTCCTGGGTTGGCGATGGATTATCAAAATCGCAAACTATATCAACGGCTTTAGCGGATCCGGATCCTAAGCCGATGAAGGCTGTCCCCAGGACAGCCGTGCCCACAAGGAGAGTGCTGGAAAGTCTGGAGAACATGAAAAGGGGGGGGGAGGGGGTACGGAGGGAGCGATGCCCATGGCGTTTCAGGTTGCAACACCAAGAGTCTTTCAGATTCTGGCACACCTGAGCGCCTCTGTAAACCCCCCCTGCCCCTGATGCCCTCCAAGGGGGCGGCCGAGGGGCTGGATCCAGGCCAGCACGCTGGCGAGCCGGCGGTCCGCAGCCACCCTCGAGGCGCCTCCGGGCCCGGCGGGGAGGGGGAGGGATCAGGCGCGCGGCGGGGGCGCCGGGAACAGACTCGGCAAAAAGCAAAGAAAATTGCCGTTATTCAACAAGTGTGCAACATATCCCGTGCGGCATCGGCCTGCGGGGCGGCAGGGGGGGGGTCAGATTTGCCAGATCCCGGTATGGTGAGCTTTTTCAATTACTGGCGAAGGTTTCGTGGCGACGCGCCCTATTCCTTGCCTTGGCGCTTCTCCGCCATCCCCTGCAGAATCCTGGCAGCGGTCCGGTGATGCCTGGCTCAGCAGGCGACGCCGCTCCACCCGCCACACTGCGGAATCCTTCATCACTCCCACCCAGCCCTTCGCCTTGCCGCCCACCCTCCAGCACCCTTTGCGCGCGTGGCTTCAGCACTCCGCCAGCCCAGCCGATACGGCCCGGGTGCTCGCCGACGTTCTCCCGGTGCAGCGGCTGGAGGCCGTGGGCCCCGCCACCAACTGGTGGCATCTGGATGGCAACCAGCGAGTGGGATCCCTGCCCATCGCCGCCAGCCTGGGGTCGCCGCTCCTGCTCGAGGCTGGAGAACACCCCCAGCACTGGCTGCTCCTTCAGCACGACGGATCCGCCAGCCTGCAGCAGGGGCGCCAGAGGCAGCACCTCCACAACGGCGACGGCGTGATTCTCCCGGGCCTCCCCTGGACCCTCCACACCCAGGAATCGAGCTGCACCGTGGTGGGGTTCGATGCCATCGAACTGCTCGCCGCCGCCCGCCGGCTCGGTGGGCCCCACTGGCAGACCCCCTCACCGCGGCAGAATCCGCTGCGGGCGATCTGTTATCTCAGCGGCCCGGAGGATTCCCCTCCCGCCGTGCTGCTGGGCATGCTCAATCGCCTGTTGATCAGCTGGCATGAGGTGGCCCGGCTCCGGGAGGAGTTGCTCGAGCTGTTGCTGCTGCAGCAGCAGCTCTACCGGCTGCTCGCCCTGTTGGTGTTTGAGGAACTGCGGGAGGGGGTCGACGGTGCGGCCCCCGCCGCCGGCTCCAGCGACCCTCGGCTCGAATCGCTGCTCGATTTCATCGGCCTGCACCTCGATCAGTCGCTCACCCTCCAGCAGCTGGAAGAGCAGAGCAACTACTCCCGCCGCACGCTTCACTACCTCTTCCACCAGCGCTTCGGCTGCAGCCCGATGCAGTGGATCCGCCAGCTGCGCATGGCCCAGGCCCTGCAGCGCCTCACCCATCCCACCAACGGCGACACCGTCAAAAGCGTGGCGGCCGAATGCGGTTACCGCTCCTTGAGCCAGTTTGGCCTGGATTTCCAGCGCGCCCACAGCTGCCGCCCCTCCGATGTGCTCCGGGCCGGCCGCTCCTCCGCTCCCTCCCCCACGTCCTCTCCCTCGGCATCGCCTGCTCCCTCCGCCTGAGCGGTCCCCGCGCCCTCCGTACCCGAGCGGCCCCCGCGCAGCGATCGTTTTCCAGAAACAGGAAATCAGAAGAAAAAATCCGGCAATTCCACCTTGCCTTTTCGTTGCATATCCATCTCGATTGTGGCATCCTCTCTGAATTTGGCAAGATTGAGGGGCTGTAGTGCCAAATCGGGCGCGAAATTGCGCAAACCAAGCTGTCCGTGCAGGTCGCGCTCGGGAAAGAATTGCCCGATAATCCATGGGCTTACGGGCGGCTAGTCCATCGCAGTTCGCCGGGCTTACCTCCTTCCATCTTTTTTATAATTCTGCCGGGTTCGATCCATGCTTCAGCATCCTCTTCAGAAATGGCTTCGTTCCTCCTCCAGTCCTGCCGACACCGCTCGCGTGCTCAGCAAGGCCATCCCGCTGCGGAGCCTGGAACCGCAGGGGCCCCTCTCCAGCTGGTGGCATTTCGATGGGGAGGAGCGGATCGGCTCCCTTCCCCTGGCCGCCAGTGTGGGATCGGCGCTGCGGCTGGAGGCGGAAGAGCATCCCCAGCACTGGCTGCTGCTGCTCCACGATGGCTGCGCCAGCCTTCACCAGGGCCGGCGCAGCCAGGAGCTGCAGAACGGCGATGGGGTGATCCTCCCCGGTCTGCCCTGGACGCTCCAGGCCCAGGAATTGAGCTGCACCGTGGTGGGGTTTGACCCCATCGAGCTCCTCGCCGCCGCCCGTCGCCTCGGCGGCCCTCGCTGGCAGACCCCCTCCCCCCAGGAGAATCCGCTGCGCACGCTCCGTTTTCTGCGCAACCCCAAGGATCTTCCGGCGGAGATCCTGCTGGGGATGCTCACCCGCCTGCTGATCAGCTGCCATGAGGCCGCCCAACTGCAGCAGGATTTGCTCGACAATCTCCTCCTCCAACAGCAGCTCTACCGGCTGCTCGCCCTGCTGGTTTTCGAGGAACTGCGGGATGGGGGCGACGGGACCTCCGGATCGGCCGGCATCCAAGACCCCCGGCTCGGTTCTTTGCTCGATTTCATCAGCCTCCACCTCGATGAGCCCCTCTGCCTTCAGCAGCTGGAGGAGCAGAGCAACTACTCCCGCCGCACGCTCCACTACCTCTTCCACCAGCGCTTCGGCTGCAGCCCGATGCAGTGGATCCGCCAGCTGCGCATGGCTCAAGCCCTGCAACGCCTCTCCCATCCCGCCAGCGGCGATACTGTGAAAAGCGTGGCGGCGGAATGCGGCTACCGCTCCCTGAGCCAATTTGGCCTGGATTTCCAGCGCGCCCACCACCGCCGGCCTTCGGAGGTGCTGCGGGCGGGCCGCTCTCCGGCCGCCTGAGCCCCGGGGGCCCGGCTCGCCGGCGCACCTCGCTCCAGCGGGAAAAAAATCCCTGCCGGTGGGCCGGCAGGGAGGAGGAAGATAAGCCGCAGTGGCTTGGCTGATTCAGCCCAGGCTGAACCGCGCCTTGCTGCGGCGACGCAGACGACGGCTGAAGCCGAACGCAGTGCCGGCACCCAGCAGGGGCAGGGGGGCGGGCACACCCTGGGTGAAGATGTTGGTGACGTTGTCGAGCTGGCTGCCAAGGGGAACCGTCATGATGTCGCGGATCCACAGCTCGGTGTAGCCAGCGGGAAGCAGCGCCGTGCTGGGTCCAATCAGCTGCGCCAGCCGATCGGCGGCGTTGTAGCCGGACTTGGAATACACCTCTTTGGTGACCGAGGATGCCGTGCCAAAATCATTGTAACTAAGGGTGGCGTCATGGAAATAGAAGCCAGGGGCTATCGTGGAATCGACGGCAATCTTATAATCAAAAATAGAGCTGATGTCCGCCGTGGATCCGCTGCCCAGGGCGGGGTCGTAATCGATGTCAACAATGAACTTGTCTCCCGGCCAGCCAACTGGGGGCATGACACTGTGTTCGAGGTCAACAACGCCAGACCCTACGTTAGGGCCTTGGATCACGGTGACTATTTTGTCGCCGATTACCTGCGAGGCACCAGGATCGCAAGCTGGGATTGGCGGAGTTGCGCCGGGAAAGGTGCAGAGCGGTGTAACCGCCTGAGCGCTGCCGGCGCTCAGGGGTAGGGCAGCGGCCCCGGCGAGGGCCACGCCTGCGAGAAGAAGAGGCAGGGAAGTGGGTTTCATGTTGGGGGAGGGATGGGGAGGAGGAGGTTGGAAAGGAGAGGCAAGAGCTCAATCCAGCTCGGCGCACTATTTCCCGCCTCGCTAGTTTTTTTTGATCCTGATCGCTGACGGCCGGCTGCGTTCCGCGGACCGACCTGCCCAGCAAGCTGCGCAGAAATGTGGCGCCTGGCTGGCCCGAATCGGGCGCCTCCCAGGGGTTGCAGACGGAAAAAAACCTGCCGGTGGGCCGGCAGGGAGGAGGAAGGCAAGCCGCAGCGGCTTGGCCGATTCAGCCCAGGCTGAACCGCGCCTTGCTGCGGCGACGCAGACGACGGCTGAAGCCGAACGCAGTGCCGGCACCCAGCAGGGGCAGGGGGGCGGGCAC
>JBIPMZ010000047.1:0-11492 GCA_044376165.1 Cyanobium sp. | reverse complement strand
GGATGGCTTCGCTGTCAAGCGCTGGTGGGCGCGGGAGACGCGAGCGGCCTACGGTGGAATCTTAAACGAATCAGGAAATTGGGCGGGCACCCGCTGCGCGAGGCCCCACGCCGCAGCCGCCAGCCCTGTCTGGATAGCCTCATCCGATGGACTTCACGCCCTACATCAGCTGCCTGCAGGGGGCTACTCTTAATGAGGTGCTCCTCTCTGTGGCGGTCCACGGCAAGGTGGCGATCGCCATGAAGGGTCGCTTCCTCCTTCGCGCTGTTTGCGAAAGTTTTCAAGACCGCAGTCGCATCGGGTGCGCCGTCACCGACGAGGAAGCTTGCCTCCGGTACCTGGCTGACGAGCCCTACGAACTGCTGATTTGCACCGACCACCTGGAATCCGGCAACGGTTTTGAGCTCGCCCGCAAAGCCCGCCTCGCCCAGCCGCCGATCAAGATCGTGGTGCTTGCCCTCGGCGATGTGATCCCCGCCGAATACGCCGAAGCCCCCTGGTTGGAAGCGGTGGTGGCCGAGGCCGATGTGGTGGACGACCAGCGTCCCCTTCAGGCGGCCGTACTGGCTGTGATGGGCAATCACTTCTACCGCAGCCCCTCCCTCCGCAGCGGCACCCTCCCCTACCTCAGCTGTCCGCGCCTCACCCCACGCGAATACCAGGTGCTCGATCTGCTCGCCAGCGGCCTCAGCGACCGGGAGATCGCCCGCAAGCTGGTGGTGAGCGAGGAGACCGCCCGCACCTACACCAAGCGACTGCTGCAAACCCTCGACGTGAACAATCGCCTGCAGGCGGTTCTCAAGGGCATGCGCTGCGGGATGGTCCAGCTCTGAGCGCCATTGTCCCCGGATGGGGGGAGCGGGGAGACCGCGGAACGGAAGAGGGTGGAGGTACCCGAGAGCTGGTTCCACCCAGCCATGACCCTTTCCCCCCAACGACCAGACCCGACGGGCCCCCTCTCCGCTGGTGAACGAATGACGATCGGCGAGCTCGAGGCCAGCTACTCCACCTACTGCAAAGCCCTGCGCCTGCTGATCCGCGAGGGCCGCAGTCTGGCGCGGATTCAGCGCACCGTCTGCTGGCAGCGCCTGGAATCTCTGCACCGCTGCTTGCCGGGCCAATATCGCGACCCAGATTACTTGTACTTTCTGCTCCGCCGCGAAGTGAACAGCGCCAAGTAGGGCGGCGGCAGACCTCCTGCTGGCTGGGCGGTTCGCCATGAACAGAGCGCCGGTGCGGTCGGCCCCGAAAGTAAAGGGAGCTTTGCTGTGCCCCGTGAGTGACCGCGGCCTGATCGATGCCGCCACCCTGGCGCGGCTGAACGAGCGACGCAACCCCCCGGCCTGGCGCCAGCTCAGCCTCCATCTGGGGGTTCTGCTGGCGGGGCTGAGCCTCTGGGGGCCCCCGCGACTGGGTTGGCCGGGCTGGCCCGCGATTCCCTGGCCCCTCCAGCTCCTCGGGCTCCTGCTGCTGGGCTGGGGTCTGGCCTTCGCCTTCTGTGCCCTCCACGAATGCGCCCATCGCACGGCCTTTACCCACCGCTCCGTCAACGACGCCGTGGCTTGGGGGGCTGGGCTGTTGAGCTTCTACAACGCCGATTTCTACCGCCGCTACCACCGCTGGCATCACCGCTGGACGCACCAGCCACCCCTGGATCCGGAGCTGAACGATCCGCCCCCCACCCACCTGGGGGCCTACCTGCTGGAGCTCAGCGGCCTGCCCTGGTGGCTGGGCAAGATCCGCGGCCATCGGCGCGGGCTCTCCGGTGATTTCAGCGGCTGCCCCTACATCCCCGCCGAAGCCGCCGCCGAGGTGGCCGCCTCCCTGCGCCGCCAGTTCGCCCTCTACGGCCTGCTGTTGCTGATCTCCCTCCCCGGCGCCAACGGCGCGATTTTCTGGTTGTGGCTGCTGCCCCTGGCGGTCGGCCAGCCGCTGCTCCGCTTTGTGCTGCTGGCGGAGCACCAGGGCTGTGCTTTTGCGGCCAACGCCCCACTGGCCAACACCCGCACCACCCGCACCTGGCGGCCGCTGCGGCAGCTGATGTGGAACATGCCCTTTCACGCCGAGCATCACCTCTACCCCTCCCTGCCCTTCCACGCCCTGCCGGCAGCCCACGCCCACCTAGGGCCCCACCTGGTGCATTGCGCCCCGGGCTATCTGGCGGTGCACCGCGCCCTGCTGAGCGACCTTCCCTCCCTGCGCCCCCCCGGAGCCACCGGGCGATGAGCCGGCCGGCGGATCAGCGATTCCCCCTGGGCCCCTTCCCCCTCCATGGCGGCCGCACCCTACCCGAAGCTCACCTCGACTTCCGGGTGCATGGCCAGCTGAATCCAGGGCGCACCAATGTGATCCTGTATCCCAGCTCCTTTGGCGGCTGGCCCGACGACCTGGACTGGCTGGTGGGGCCCGTGCTCGATCCCGAGCGCTGGTGCATCGTGCAGGTGAGCCAATTTGGGGGAGGCCGCTCCAGCAGCCCCAGCAACAGCGCCCTCGGCCTGCGGGAGAGCGGCTGGAGCCTCAGCCACATCGACAATGTGCGCGCCCAGCGACGGTTGCTGGCGGAGCGATTCGGCGTGGAGGCGCCCGCCCTGATCTACGGCTGGTCGATGGGGGCGCAGCAGGCGTACCACTGGGCCGTGCTCGAGCCGGAGCGCACGCCGCGGATCTGCTGTGTGGGCGGCACGGCCCGCACCACGCCCCACAACCGCCTGTTTCTGCTCAGCCTCCGGCAGGCCCTCACCGCGGATCCCACCTGGAACGGCAGCGGCTTTGACGGGGTACCGGAGCGCGGTTTGCGCACCTTCGCCCTGATCTACGCCAGCTGGGCCGCCAGCCAGGCCTTCTACCGCCGCGGCCGCCATCGCCAGCTGGGCTTCGCCGATGTGGACGACTACGTGGAGCGCGCCTGGCTACCGGCCTACCGCCGCCATGACCCCCGCGATCTGGTGGCGATGCTCGATGTGTGGCTGGCCAACGACGTGGTGGTGGCCGCCGGGCTGGCGGAGTCGGGGGCCGACGACCCCGAGGACCGGGCCCTGGCCGCAGCCCTCGGGCGCATCCGTGCCCGCACCACCGTGCTGGCCGGCTCCCACGACCTCTACTTCCCCCCGGAAGATTGCGCCGCCGAGGCCGCCCTGATCCCCGGGGCCCGCTTCGCGCTCCTCCGCTCCGACCTGGGCCACCGGGCGGGCAACCCCCGCGACGGGCCGGCGGAGCAGGCTCGGCTTCGCGCCGCCGTCGAAGACCTGCTGGCCGCTTGATCCGCGACCCACCCCTCCGAGCGATCCGCCCTCCCCATGACCGACCTGGTCCGCTTTGCTGCCCACCGGGGCATCCGCCACTTTCTCTTCTCGTTCTGCGACCTGTTCGGCGTGCAGCGGGCCAAGCTGGTGCCGGCGGCGGCTGTCGCCGAGCTGGCCACCTCCGGGGCCGGCTTCGCGGGCTTCGCCGCCTGGCTGGCGATGTCCCCGGCCGACCCGGACGTGCTGGCGTTCCCCGATCCCCGGAGCCTGCTGGTGCTCCCCTGGCAGCGGCAGGTGGCATGGGTGGCCACCGATCTCCGCCAGCAGGGGAAGCCGCTGGAGCAGTCGCCGCGCTTGGTGCTCCAGCGGCAGCTGGAGCTGGCCGCCCAACGCGGTCTGCAGCTGCGCACGGGGGTGGAGGCGGAATTCTTCCTGCTCCATCCCGAGACCCACGCCATCGCCGATGCCCGCGATCAGCAGAGCAAGCCCTGCTACGACCAGCTGGCGCTGATGCGCCACTACCCACTGATCAGCGAGCTGCTCGCGGCGATGGAGGAGCTGGGCTGGGGGCCTTACCAAGCGGATCACGAGGACGCCAACGGCCAGTTCGAAATCAATTGGTGCTTCGCCGACGCCCTCACCACAGCCGACCGCCACGCGTTCTTCCGCGTGATGGTGGCCGCACTGGCGGAGAAGCACGGCAGCCGCGCCAGCTTTGCCCCCAAGCCATTCCCCGATCTCACCGGCAACGGCGCCCACCTGCACCTGTCCCTGTGGGATGGGTCGGGCCGCAATCTGTTCCCCGACCCCAGCGGCCCGCTCGGGCTGGCCCCGCTGGCCTATCACTTCCTCGGCGGGCTGCTGGAGCATGCCCCAGCCCTGTGTGCCCTCACCAATCCCGTGCCGGCCAGTTACCGGCGCCTGGCGCGCACCCCCACCAGCTCCGGCGCCACCTGGTCCCCGGCCTGGATCAGCTACGGCGCCAACAATCGCACCCACATGGTGCGCATCCCGGACAACCAGCGCCTGGAGCTGCGGCTCGCCGATGGGGCCGCCAACCCCTACCTGCTGCAGGCGGCGGTGCTGGCAGCAGGCCTGGATGGCCTGGAGCGCAAGCTCTCCCCCGGGGAGCGAAGCGACGCCAACACCTATGCCAACCCCCCGGATCCAGCCCGAGTGCGGCCCATGCCCACCAGCCTGGCGGAGGCCCGGGCGGCGTTTCGGCAGGACAGCGTGTTGCGCCAGGCCCTGGGGGAACCCTTCTGCCGGGCCTGGGAAGCCCTGGCGGGCCGCCGCCCTGAGGAGTGAGTACCCCTCGCTGCGAGTGATCACCACAATCTGCCCCTAGGCTTCGCCGTACCCAAACCCTCTCGGATGAGCGCGGTCGCTCTGGAAGTCCTCGCGATCCTGCTGCTGATTGTGGCCAACGGGGTGTTCTCCGGGGCCGAGATCGCCGTGGTCTCCTCCCGCAGGGTGCGGCTGGAGCAGCAAGCGGAAAAGGGCGACCGTCGAGCGCGGGCGGCCCTTTCCCTTTCCCGCGAGCCCAACGAATTCCTCTCGACCGTTCAGATCGGCATCACCCTGATCGGCATCCTCAGCGGCGCGGTCGGTGGCGCCACCCTGGCCGGCCGGCTCCGGCCGCTGCTCGATGCCCTGCCACCGCTGCGGCCCTGGAGCGAGGCCCTCAGCCTGTTCGGGGTGGTGGCCTTGATCACCTATTTCTCCCTGGTGATCGGCGAACTGGTGCCCAAACGCATCGCCCTCAGCGATCCGGAGCGGGTGGCCTGCACCATCGCCCGACCGATGCGTGCCCTTTCCCGTGTCTCGGCACCGCTGGTGCATCTGCTGGGCCGCTCCACCGACGCCCTGCTGAATCTGCTTGGCGTCCGCCCCTCCGAGGAGCCGGAGATCACCGAGGAGGAGATCAAGGCCCTGATCCGCCAGGGGGCGCAGTCCGGCGTGTTCGAAGAGGCGGAGCACGAGATCGTGCAGCGGGTGCTGCGCCTGGCCGACCGGCCGATCCAGGCGACCATGACACCCCGCACCGAGATCGACTGGCTGGACAGCGAGGCGGAGGAGGAGGAAAACCTGCACAGGATCCTGGAGGGCAACCATTCCCGCTTCCCGGTGGGGCGCGGCAGCCTCGATGAATGCCTCGGGGTGATCCGCGGTCGCGCCTTCCTCGCGGCCCGGCTGGCCGGTGGCCCGGTGAATCTGGAGCCCCTGCTGCAACCTCCCCTGTTCGTCGCCGAGAACGCCCGGGCCTTGGCCGTGATCGAGCAGTTCAAGCAGACGGGTGTGCACATCGCCCTGGTCACCGACGAATACGGCGGCATCGAGGGTCTGGTGACCCTCAACGACCTGATGGAGGCGATCGTCGGGGAGTTGCCCTCCGCCGAAGATGAGGAGGACCCCATGGTGATCGTGCGCGACGACGGCTCCTGGCTGCTCGATGGCGCCCTGCCCATCGGGGCCTTCATGGATCTGGTGGAGCAGGGCGACTGGTCGGAGGAGAAGACCGGAGGCTTCCACACCCTCGGCGGTTTTGCGATGCATCGCCTCGGTCGCATCCCCCGCGCCGGCGAACATTTCGCCTGCGACGGCCTGCGCTTCGAGGTCGTCGACATGGATGGCAATCGGGTGGACAAGCTGCTGGTGCGGCGGGAGCCGGTGGGGGAGCGCGAGGCCTGAATCGGCGCCCCCGGCCCCCCGCCCATCGGCGCCGCCCTCCGGCTCAGCCCCCCTCGCGATGGGAACTTCCCTGCAGCGCCCCCCCGCAGCTGGAGCCGGCCCCGGCGGTGCAGCCGAAGCAGTGCTCCGCCGTTCGGATCGGCGTGCCGCAGGGATCCCACGCGAGCAGGTCGCGCAGGTGGGGCCGGCTGCCGGCGGCCAGGCCCATCCGCAACTGCTGGTTGAAGTCGCAGTCGTGCAGCAGACCCTGCCAGTCGACGCTGATCAGGGAGCGGCACATCACCGCCGCCAGGTTTTCGGCGCGGTGCGCCCCCCGCAGGGTTTGCCGGTACCCCTCCAGGCTGCCGCTGCGCTCCAGCACCGCCGCGAAGCGCTGGATCGGCATGTTGGCCAGGGCGAACAGCCCGGTGAAGGTGATGCCGTGACGGGCCGCCAGCTCCCGCCGGTAGTCCGCCTCCAAGTCGGCCTGGGGCGGGGGCAGGCGGGCGCCCTGGGGGTTGTAGACGAGGTGCAAGTCCAGATCGCTGCCCGGCTGCCCGTAGCCGAGGGCATTGAGCTGTCGCAGGCCGGCCAGGCTGGCGGCGAACACCCCCTCCCCCCGCTGCCGGTCGACGTTGTCCTCGAGGTAGCAGGGCAGGGAAGCCACCACCGCCACCCCCTCCTCCGCCAGGAATTCCGCCAGATCCTCCTGCCCCGGTTCGGAGAGGATGGTGAGGTTGCAGCGGTCGATCACCCGCACCCCCAGGGCCCGGGCCTGGCGCACCAGGCTGCGGAAGCCGGGATGGAGCTCCGGGGCGCCCCCGGTGAGGTCGAGGCAGCGCAGGCCCCGGGCCCGCAGCACCGGCACGACCAGGGCCAGGGTGTCCTCCTCCATGCTCTCGCTGCGCGTCGGGCCGGCATTGACATGGCAGTGGCTGCAGCTCTGGTTGCAGCGGTATCCGAGGTTGACCTGGAGGGTGCTGAGCGCCTCGCGGCGCAGAGCCGGAAACACCGAATCCGCCGCGGGCGGAGCGAGATCGGGAAGGGTCATGGGTGGAGCTCGGCAACTTCCCGGATCGGCCGCCAGGCCTGCGAGGGGTGCGACGTGGACGGGGCCGCAGGATCCACTCCGGTGCCGCCATCATGGGCGGGGAGGTTGGCGTTGACCTGCCAGCTCCCCTGACGGGCGGGCACCGGCGAAAAATTCCTGGGTGAAAACTCTGGGTGAAAACCGTTGGGCAAAGGTCCCGGGGCCGATTAGAACGCCAGCTGTGAGCCCCCCGAAGCATGCCTGCCGACCTGCTCGTGATCACCGCCAGCAGCGGCGAGAACCTACGGCTGGCGCAGCGCTTCGCGGACCGAGCCCGCGAGCGGGGGCTGGTCGCCGAGGTGCTCGACCTCACCGAGCTGCCCCTCCCCCTCTACAACCCCCGCCGGCATGCCGCTGAGGGGATTCCAGCGGCGGTCGGCGATCTGCAGCGCCGCCTGGCCCCCGTGCCGCGCTGGCTGATCTGCGCCCCGGAATACAACGGTTCGATCCCGCCGGTGCTCACCAGCGCCATCGCCTGGCTGTCGGTGCAGGGGGAGGACTTCCGCGCCCTGTTCAACGGCAGGCCGATCGCCATCGCCAGCCACTCCGGCGGCGGCGGCGTGGAGGGGCTCACGGCCTTGCGCATCCTGCTGGCCCACCTGGGCGCCCACGTGGTGGGGCGCCAGCTCGTGGCCACCGCCGCCAAACCGGCGAAGGACGCGAGCCTCACGGATCTGATCGCGCGGCTGAGCCAGCTGCTGCCGATCGAGGTTTGAATCCCTCCACCATGACCGAGCTGTTCACCCCCCCGCTGTTCACCCCCCTGCCCGTCGGCCCGCTGCGGCTGCCCCATCGCGTCTGGATGGCGCCGCTCACCCGCTGCCGGGCGGAGGAGGACCACGTCCCCGGGCCCCTGATGGCCACCTACTACGCCCAGCGCGCCTCGGCCGGTCTGATCATCGCGGAGGCGACGATGGCGATGGAGCACCACTCCGCCTTCTGGCGCGAGCCCGGCATCTACAGCCCAGCCCAGGTGGAGGGTTGGCGGGGGGTCACCGACGCCGTGCACCGCGCCGGTGGACGGATCGTGTTGCAGATCTGGCACGGCGGTCGCGCCTGCCATCCCCTGCTCAACGGCGGGCGTCAGCCGGTGGGGCCAAGCCCCCTGGCGATTCGGGAGGGGACGGTGCGGACCCCGGAGGGTCCCCAGCCCTACGTTCAACCCCGCGCGCTGGAGGACGAGGAGCTGCCGGCCATCGTGGAGGGCTTCCGGCTGGCGGCGCGCCACGCGATGGCCGCAGGCTTCGATGGAGTGGAGGTGCACGGGGCGAACGGCTACCTGCTCGATTCCTTTCTGCGGGACGGCAGCAACCGGCGCTCCGGTGCCTATGGCGGAGACATCCCGGGCCGGGCGCGGCTGCTGCTGGAGGTGCTCGCGGCGGTGCGCCAGGAGACGCCGCTGCTGGGCCTGCGCCTCTCGCCCCTCAACAGCTACAACGACATGGAGGACAGCGATCCGCTCGCCCTGGTGAGCTGGCTGGCGGAGAGGCTCAACGACTCCGGGCTGGACTATCTGCACCTGATGCGCGGCGACTTCCTCGGCCGGCAGCAGGCGGAGGTGCTCGGCCCGGTGCGTGCGCGCTTCCGGGGGGTGTTGATCGCCAACATGGGCTACGACGCCGCAGAGGCCAACGCGGCGATCGAGGCCGGCGCGATTGATGCGGTGGCCTTCGGCGTCCCCTTCCTGGCCAACCCCGACCTGCCGGAGCGCCTGCGGCTCGGGGCCCCCCTCAACAGCCCCAACCCCGCCACCTTCTACACCCCCGGCCCGGCCGGCTACACCGATTACCCCTCCCTTCCCACCGCCTGAGCCCCCGGGGGCCGAGGCTTCGCCGCCCGGCCCTGGCCTGGTGCTCCGTCCCGGCCCCGAGCGCTTCCACACCCGCCTCGACTGGCTGGAGAGCCGTCACAGCTTCAGCTTTGCCGACCACCAGGATCCGGCCTGGATGGGCTTCGGGCCGCTGCGGGTGATCAATGAGGACGCCATCGCCGCCGGCACGGGCTTTGGCCTCCATTCCCACCGCGAGATGGAGATCCTCACTGTGATGGTGGCCGGGGAGATCAGCCATCGAGACTCCCTCGGCCACCGGCAGAGGCTGCGAGCTGGAGAGGTGCAGGTCATGACCGCCGGCACCGGCATCCGCCACAGCGAATGGAACGAGGGTGCGCAGCTCTGCCGGCTGCTCCAGATCTGGATGGAGCCGCGGCGGCGCGGCCTGGCGCCCGGCTATGCGCAGAAAGCCTTCGCCATCGGCCCCGCCTGGACCCTGCTGGCCGACCCCAGCGCTGCGGGCGGTGCCCTGCGACTCGCGGCGTCAGCCCGGCTGTGGCGGGCGCAGCCGGCGTCTGGAGCGGAACTTCCGGTGGTCCTGCCGCCCGGCTCGCGGGGGTGGTTGCAGCTCATCGAGGGCAGGGTGACGGTGCGCGGCAGCGCGAGCCTGGCCTTGACGGCGGGGGATGGTCTGGGGTTTGCGGCCGGGCAACTCGCGGGCCTCTGCGCCGGGGACGCCGGGGCTGATCTCCTGCTGTTTGCCCTGCTCTGAGGCCCGCCCCTGGGGGGTCCCACGACCCAGCAGGATAGTCCGCACCCGCGAGGTCACGATGGCGCGCTACCTGATGGTGCTCAGGCCCGACAGCGCCATGGCGCCGGGCGCGCTGATCGCCTGCCTTGACCCCTTGATCACGCGCCTGCAGGCCGAGGTGGACCACCGCACCCCCGCCCACCTCAGCGCCATGCTGGGGGGCGGAGAGCAGCTGCGCCTGCAGTTGTTCGCGGATGTGCAGGCCAAGGCGGATGGACCGGTTTTGGAGCTGGTTCTGATGAGCCGCGAGCCGATGGGCAAAGGGGCGCCGCAGACCCGGCGCTGGTTCGACCTGCTGGCGGCGGCGGCGGCCGAAACCATGCCCCACCTCCCGCTGGTGTTCCGCTCCGATCGGGACGGACCCCTCCCGAATGGCAACGGGGGACTGCCAGGAGGAGGGGGATGAAGACGCCCACCGGCCTGAAGGCGCTGACGGATGCGGATTTGTTGGCCCCGCCCCGCGGCTACCGGCCCCTGGCCTGGCTCGGGCTGATCGTGAACCTGCTGCTGGTCCCGCTGGTGCTGGTGGCGATTTTTGCCGATCCCACCTGGCGGATCGCCAACATCGTGGTGGGCTCCAGCGCCGTGTTGCCAGCCGCAGCCCTTGGCCTGGTGGCCAGCATCGCCCTGCTCCGCTGGCGGCACTGGGGTCAGGTCCTGGCGATCGTGGCGCTGTCCCTGAGCCTGGCGATCGCACTGCCTTACAGCATCGTGCGCCTGGTGCTGGTTACGGAGGGGAGGCTGCAGCTGGCGGTGCTGGCGCCGCTCCTGTGGATCGTCAACGTGGCGGTGCTGGTGTTCTGGTGCCGACCGGTGATTCGCCAGTACCTTCGCTGAATCCTTGGCGGCGGAAGCGGAAAGATTCCTGGATTTGGTAGCCATGGTGGCCCCGGACAGGGCAGGGGCCGGGCATGGATGGAGGGTGCTCCCCGTTCTCCCGACGATGCCCAGTCCCCAACGCCTCGCCGCCCTGGAGGCCATCCAGGCGCGGCTCCCCGTGGCCACCGCTCCGGTCCAGAAGCTGGAGGAACTCTGGTGTCAGGACGTCTTCAGCCTTGACAAGATGCGCGCGGCCCTGCCCAAGGACATCTTCAAGTCGGTCCAGCGCACGATTAAGGAGGGCCGCAAGCTCGACGTCTCGGTGGCCAACGTGGTGGCCCAGGCGATGAAGGAGTGGGCCACCGCCCGCGGTGCCCTCTACTACTCCCACGTCTTCTATCCCCTCACCAACTCCACCGCCGAGAAGCACGACGGCTTCATCGCACCCCAGGGGGACGGCACCGCCATCACCGAATTCACCGGCAAGGTGCTGGTGCAGGGGGAACCGGACGGCTCCTCCTTCCCCAACGGCGGCATCCGCTCCACGTTTGAGGCCCGCGGCTACACCGCCTGGGACATCACCAGCCCCGCCTGGCTGATGGAGACCCCCAACGGCCTCACCCTGTGCATCCCCACGGTGTTCGTATCGTGGACCGGTGAGGCCCTCGACAAAAAAACCCCCCTGCTGCGTTCCAACGCTGCGGTGAACCAGCAGGCCCAGCGGCTGCTGCGTCTGCTGGGCGAACAAGAAATCGCGCCGGTCAACTCCAGCTGCGGGGCCGAACAGGAGTACTTCCTGATCGACAGTGCCTACATTCCGCTGCGACCGGATCTGCTGCTCGCCGGCCGCACCCTCTTCGGCCGGCCTTCGGCCAAGGGGCAGCAGTTTGATGACCACTACTTCGGCGCCATCCCCGAGCGGGTGCAGGTGTTCATGCAGGAGGTGGAACGGCAGCTGTATCGCCTCGGCATCCCCGCCAAAACGCGTCACAACGAGGTGGCCCCCTCCCAGTTTGAGATCGCCCCCTTCTTCGAGGCGGCGAACGTGGCCACGGATCACCAGCAGCTGACGATGACCATCCTTCGCAG
>JBIPMZ010000313.1:0-3098 GCA_044376165.1 Cyanobium sp. | reverse complement strand
GCGGCGGTTGAGCAGCAGCACCCGATCGCAGAACCCCGGGATCGCATCCAGGTCGTGGGTGGCGATCAAGACGCTGGCGCCCGCCGCGCTCAGCTCCCGCAACCGATCGATGATCAGCCGCTCGGTGCGGCGATCCACGCCCGTGAACGGTTCATCGAGCAGCAGCAGGTTCGCCTGCTGGGCGATCGCCCGGGCCAGCAGGACCCGCTTGCGCTGCCCGCCGGAGAGGGCGCCGACCGGCCGCTCCTGCAGGTCGCTGAGCTCCACCCGCCGCAGCGCTTCCCGCACCACAGCCCGATCCGCGGCGGAGGGCCAGCGCAGCAGGTTGAGGTGGCCGTAGCGGCCCATCATCGCCACATCCCAAACCCGCAGCGGGAAATCCCAGGGCAGCTGGTCGTCCTGGGGGACGTAGGCGACCCACTGGCGCCGCTGGGCCTGGGCCACCGGCAGGCCGCCGATGCGCATCTCCCCGGCGCTGGGGGCCAGAAATCCCATCAACGCCCGGAACAGGGTGGATTTCCCCGCCCCATTGAGGCCCACCAGGGCGCAGATGCTGCCGGGCTCCAGCGTGAGGTCGACGGCCTCCAGCGCCGGCTCCCCCCCGTAGGTCACCGTGAGGCCGCGGACCCGCAGGCTCGGTTCCGCCACGGGGCTGGGGGCCTTGGCCAGGGTGGGGGCGTGCATCCCCCCATTCAACGGGGCCGCCCCACCGCGGCGCGAGCCCCCGGCGCGAGCCCCCGGCGCACCGTCCCGACGTTGTGGCGCATCAGATCCAGGTAGGTGGAGGCCACGCCCCCCGGCGGCGTGAGGGAATCGACGTGGAGGAGGCCCGCCAGGCGCGCGCCGCTCTCGGCCGCCACCCGCTTCTGGGCGCGCCCGTCCACGGTGCTTTCGCAGAACACGGCCGGCACCTGGCGGTGGCGCACGGTCTCGATCAGCCGGCGCAGGCGCTGGGGGGTGACCTCCCGCTCCCCGTTGACCGGCCAAAGCCACCCCTCCTGGAGCCCGTAGTCGCGGGCCAGATAGGAGAACGCCCCCTCGCAGGTCACCAGCAGTCGCCGCTCCGGCGGCAGGGCGGCGATCTCCTGGCGCAGCTCGCGATCCAGCCGATCCAGCTGCGCCCCGTAGGCCTCGGCACAGCGCCGGTAGTCGTTCGCCCCGGCGGGGTCGAGACGGGTGAAGGCCTCCCGCAGGTTTGCCACATAGATACGCGCCGCCTTCGGGGACATCCAGGCGTGGGGATTGGTGGCCCGGCCCCCCTCCGCCTCGATCGGGATCGTCTCCACCCCGCGGCTGAGGGTGACCCGGGGGATCGGCCCGAGGCTGGTGGCGAAGCGATCCAGCCAGCGCTCCAGTCCGAGGCCGTTCTCCAACAGGAGCTGCGCCCCTCGCGCCCGGCGCAGGTCGGACGGGGTGACCTCATAGCCGTGGATCTCGGCCCCGGGACGGGTGAGCGACTCGACCCGGAGCCGGCCACAGGCCACCTGCTCCGCCATGTCGGCCAGCACGGTGAAACTGGCCAGCACCCGCGGGCGGGAATCGACGGCTTCCGCCTCCGGCCGGCGCGCGGTGCAGCCGAGCAGCAGCACGAGCAGGGCGAAGGGAACGATCCGGCGAAACGGCACGGGCGGCCGGGGCGACGAACAAGGGAAGGCCCCGACGCCGACGCTATCGGACCCGCCGGCAGCGGAGCCGCCGGCGCTGCGAAACGCCGCCATGAAAAAACCCCCTCGCAAGAGGGGGCAGGGGGCGCTCAGCCGA
The DNA here is from genome assembly GCA_044376165.1 of Cyanobium sp. GTDB lineage: Bacteria > Cyanobacteriota > Cyanobacteriia > PCC-6307 > Cyanobiaceae > Cyanobium. The sequence continues at coordinate 1,337 of JBIPMZ010000313.1, read as the reverse complement.
TTGAAGGGGCGCGGAGGAGGGCCTGCGGGCTGGAGGGCACGGCGGCCAGGTCGAGGGGGAAGTTGTGGGCGTTGCGCTCGTGCATCACCTCCATGCCGAGGTTGGCGCGATTGAGCACGTCGGCCCAGGTGGGCAGCACCTTGCCCTGGGCATCGAGAATCGACTGGTTGAAGTTGAAGCCGTTCAGGTTGAACGCCATGGTGCTGATGCCCATGGAGGTGAACCAGATGCCCACCACCGGCCAGCCGGCGAGGAAGAAGTGAAGGCTGCGGCTGTTGTTGAAGCTGGCGTATTGGAAGATCAGGCGACCGAAGTAGCCGTGGGCAGCCACAATATTGTAGGTTTCTTCCTCTTGGCCAAACTTATAGCCGTAGTTTTGACTTTCGCTCTCGGTGGTTTCCCGCACCAGGCTGCTGGTCACCAGCGAGCCGTGCATGGCGGAGAACAGGCTGCCGCCGAACACCCCCGCCACCCCCAACATGTGGAAGGGGTGCATCAGGATGTTGTGCTCCGCCTGGAACACCAGCATGAAGTTGAAGGTGCCGGAGATGCCGAGCGGCATGCCGTCGGAGAAGGAGCCCTGACCGAAGGGATACACCAGGAACACGGCAAAGGCGGCCGAGAGGGGCGCGCTGTAGGCCACGCAGATCCAGGGGCGCATGCCGAGCCGGTAGGAGAGCTCCCACTGGCGGCCCATGTAGGCGGAGATGCCGATCAGGAAGTGGAACACCACCAGCTGGTAGGGACCACCGTTGTACAGCCACTCATCGAGGCTGGCGGCTTGCCAGATGGGGTAGAAGTGCAGACCGATGGCGTTGCTGGAGGGAACCACAGCGCCGGAGATGATGTTGTTGCCGTAGATCAACGAGCCGGCGACGGGCTCGCGGATGCCGTCGATGTCGACGGGGGGAGCGGCGATGAAGGCGACGATGAAGCAGATCGTGGCAGCCAGGAGGCACGGGATCATCAGCACACCAAACCAACCCACATAAATGCGGTTATTGGTGGAGGCCACCCATTGGCAGAAGCTTTCCCAGCTTCCAACCCGGCCGCTGCGAATGGCAGTGGTCATGAGGAGAGGAATGCGGTGAGTAGGGGAATGGAGAGAAGACTCGCCCGAGCCGAAGCGACCCCGACGAGCCTTATCACGCTACGGCCGGATTCGCCCCCGGCAAGCGCGGGGCCGCCGGGGGGACAAATTGCAAAAAAATTTCATGTCGTTTGTTGAAGAAGCTCGGGCTGGCCCGGGCCGCCCCGCTGCCCCAGCCAGTCGATCCCCTGCTGCAGAAACGTGGACCAATCGAGCTTCTCCGCCTCCGCGGCCCGCGCCACGAGCA
>JBIPMZ010000312.1:0-3099 GCA_044376165.1 Cyanobium sp. | reverse complement strand
GCTCCGCCGCCTGCAGCGCTCCCCCTTGGCTCGCATGGCCGGCGGTGGTCCACAGCAGCGTGTGCATGAAATCCAGGCCGGGGGAACACAGGTAGGGATTGCAGGTGCCCATGCGCAGCTGACCCGCGAGGGTGCGCTCCATCACCGGCCCGAATGCCAACGGACCGCCACCGGTCTGCTTCCAGACGGCGCCGCGCACGGCGATCACGGAGCGGTTGCCCACCAGCGAGGGTTGCAGCAGCGTCGGCGTGATGCCGTCGAGGCGCAGCAGCTCCAGCCACTGTTGGCTGGCTGGCGAGTAGCCGGCGGGGCGATAGCGGCCGGCCACCAGCATCTGGGCCGCCAGGCCGGAGGGGATCGGCCGCACCACCACCTCGATGCGGCGGCCGTCGCTGCCACGCTCGCGTCGCTGGTTGAAGCGTTCGGCCGCATCCACCAGCCAGCGGCGGCTGGCGCGTTCGTTGTCGGCCTTCTCCAGCGAACTGACGATTTCCACCCGCAGGGTGCGGCCGCTGGGGTCGATGCCATCGGCTGGGGCACCGTGGAGGGGGAAGGCCGCTGCCTGCGGCAGCCGTTCGGCCAGCGGCAGCGGTGCCTCGGCGCTGACGAGGGCGGATGGCGTCATGGCGCTCTCCACCGAGATCGAAGGAAGCAGGCGGCGCTCCAGTCGCTCCATGGCGGAGTCGAAGGAGGTGACCGGTGGGTTCAGGGCAGCATTCACCAGCACGCCACCGCCGATGACGGCGACGGCCATGGTCAGACCAAGCAAGGAACGGGCCGTCATGATTCGAGCAGCAAGGTGGAAAGAACAACCGTTGCCGGCACATCCGGACAACGCAGGGCCTCCTCCAGGGCGGCCTCGTAACACCGCGTCAGTGCCTCCTGGCAGTGCTGCAGGTGCTCCTGAAGGGCATCCAGACGCCGGTCAAGCAGCAGCAGGGAGCCGGGGGTGGGCACGCGGCTCAGGCGGCAGAAGTGACCTTCCATCGCCACGGCCCGCTGCACCAGGCGCTCCAGCAGCACCAACAGCGCCACCGCACAGCCCGGATCCAGCTCGGCGCAGGCCGCAGCCAGGCAGCGCACCGCTTCCAGCCGCTGATCGATCTGCCCCCAACGAGGCGAGACCTCTCGCGCCAGCTCGGCATCGAGGTGCAGCCGCTCCCGCAGCACGCTGGCGTCGAGCAGGCCCGCCGACGGCGGCGAGGCTCCCGGTTGCTGCAGGCGGCGCTGGGCCCATCGCCACACCCCCAGGCTCGCCAGGGGCGGCAGCAGGCCGGGGAGCAGAACGGGCCAGCGCAGACCCAGGCTGCCCACCACCAAACTGGTGCTCAGGCCGAGGCCGCAGCAGAGCAGCAGCCCTTCGCGACCCTGCAGGCAGCTTTCGAGCAGTCCAACAGCGCTTCTCGGCATGGCGCGCCATCGAGATAATGCGTGCGGTGGCATCGATGAGAACCCTCCTTAATGCTGGTTAAGCTCAGTGTTCTTCGGCCTCTTGCTCAACGTCAATCATCGCCAGATGGAAGTAGATGGAAGATGCTGCAAGCGGCCACACTGGCTTGCTTTGCTGATAGAGTGTTTCTGGCGGCAAGCACTCCATCCCCAGGGTGGGCCGGGTCGGACCCGTTTGAACGCCGGCGATGCGCGGCTTGATTGATCACCATGCTGGCTCCCCTCAACCATCAGGAACGACAGCACATCGCCCGCCTCCGGGCCCACCCCCTGCTGGCCAACATTGCCGCCTTGAGCTGGGACGATCTGCTGGCGCTCTTGCTGCAGCGGCGCTTTCTGTCGCTGTCGATCGTCAATGTGTATGAGTTCGTGATCGATGCCCTGGCGAGCGAGGCGATCAAGGCCACGGTGCGGCTGATCCTGCATGAGGAATACCCGCGCAATACCCGTGGCATACCGCTGGCCTCCCATCGCGAATTGCTGTTTCGCGATCTGCTTCATCTGGGTGCCAGCCGCGAGCAGATCCTTGGCAGCCGCGAATCCGCTGACACGCGGCAGGTGCGGCTGGCCAGCCTGGAGGCGCTGCAGAGCTGCCTGGGCAATCCCTACAGCGACCTCGCGCTGATCGCCTTTTTGCGCTTCTGGGCGGAGGTGCTGGTGTCGGTGGAGTACGAGTGCCTCTGGCCGCGCCTTTCGCAACGCCTGGCCCATAGCCCCGCAGCGGAAGGTGCGCGCTCCGAATTCTTCTACTACCACATGATTCACGACCGCCGCCAATCCGATATCGGCGCGGAGCACCTGCTCGGCGGCCTTACCCACTCCCAGGAGCTGGCCCGCCACATGGCGGAACTGATCAGCAGCGAGGAAGCCCTCCAGATCGCCATCCGCCAGGTAGATCGGGCCTGGGATCTGAAGGATCACTTTTATCGGCAGTTCCTGCCCCTGCCGGCACCTAGCCTTCATCCGTAGCTTGGTATCTGCTGCTCGGTTTCTTGTCAGCTGGAGACGGAGGACTTCCTCTGCGCTGGCGCAAGCCGCTCCCGTAGGGGCTGGAGCGGATCGGCCTGTACGCCGCTGCGCTGGAGCCGATGGAGCCCTGGCTCCTCCTCAGCAAAGTTGGTGCCGCGGGCCATCCCCGCTCCCCTCCGCCACCAGCAGGTTGTCGAGGTCGAGCTTGTTGAGGAAGCCCATGCGGTGGCCGTAGGCCCGCAGCAGGTCGCGGGCGTAGGCGTTGTGGTGGGGAATCCTTCCCCAATCGTTAATCCTGCTGGCCAGGCGGCGGCAGCTGGCGAGGTGCCGCACGGCGCGGGTGTAGCGGCTGGAGTGCCCCATCTCGAGGATGTGCTCCACCATCGCCCGCAGGCAGAGGCTGGCGGCCAGCGGTTGGGAGGCCTCCAGCACCTCCACCACGGCCTCCAGCAGCTCGCCGCCGCCGGGGAGCTGCTCCGGACGCTCCAGGATCAGCCGCGCCGTGCGGCGACGATCCGGCCAGTGATGCAGAAACGCCAGCGCGGCGGGCCCATCGGGATGGCGTTGCACCAGATCCAGGGCCTCCTCACAAGCCGGCCCATCCTCAAAATCGGGCAGCCGGCGGAGGTAATTGCGCAGGTGGGGGATGGACAAGCGCTCCAGCGCGAATTCACGCCTCCA
>JBIPMZ010000311.1:0-3108 GCA_044376165.1 Cyanobium sp. | reverse complement strand
GCTTCACGGTGGAACCCGGCGAGATGGTGGGCTTCCTCGGGCCCAACGGCGCCGGCAAGACCACCACCCTCAAAATGCTCAGCGGCCTGCTGCACCCCAGCGCCGGCCGGGCGGAGGTGGCCGGCTGCCTGCCCCAGCGGCGCCAGGCAGACTTTCTGCGGCGCATCACGCTGGTGATGGGGCAGAAGCAGCAGCTGATCTGGGATCTGCCGCCCCTCGATTCCCTGCGCGTCAACGCCGCCATCTACGGCATCCCCGACGCGGAAGCCCAGCGCCGCATCACCGAACTCGCCGAGATGCTCGAGCTCGGGGCGGAACTCACCCGGCCCGTGCGCAAGCTCTCCCTCGGTCAGCGCATGAAGGCCGAACTTCTGGCGGCCCTGCTGCATCAGCCCGCCGTGCTCTTCCTCGATGAACCCACCCTCGGGCTCGATGTGAACGCCCAGGCCCGCGTGCGCTCCTTTCTCGCCGAATACAACCGCCGCACCGGCGCCACCGTGCTGCTCACCAGCCACTACCTCGCCGACATCACCGCCCTCTGCCCCCGCGTGCTGCTCATCCACCAGGGCGGCCTGTTCCACGACGGCAGCCTGCGCCAGCTCACCGAACGGCTCGCCCCCCGCCGCCAGGTGCGCCTCGAACTGCGCGAACCCCTCCCCGCCGACGCCCTCCGCCCCTACGGCCAGCTCGAATCCCTCGAAGGCCGCGCCGCCGTGCTCCTGATCGAACGGGAGCGGCTCACCGAAGTGGTCGCCCGCCTGCTCGGCGATCTGGAGGTGGACGACCTGGAGGTGAGCGAACCGCCGATCGAAGAACTCCTCGGCGATCTCTTCCAGCGGGGGTCGGTGGCATGAAGCGGAGCCCTCTCCTGTGAAGCGCTCCTCCCTGCGCCTGGCCCGCGTGCTGCTCAGCACCCAGTACGCCAACATGCTCGAATACCGCGTGGAGACCGCCCTCTGGGCCCTCGCCGGCGTGCTGCCCTTCGTGATGCTCGGCCTCTGGAGTGAGCTGGCCAGCACCGACCCCGCCGCCGCCGGGGGCCTCGATCCCACCCAGCTCGGCCGCTACTTCCTCGCCGTGTTTGTGGTGCGGCAGTTCACCGTCGCCTGGGTGGTCTACGCCTTCGAAGAAGACGCCCTCCTGGGTCGCCTCGCCCCCCAGCTGCTCCAGCCCCTGCCACCCCTCTGGCGCTACGTGGCCGCCCACCTGGCCGAGCAGGCCACCCGCCTGCCCTTTGTGGTGGGGATTGTGACGCTCTTTTTTGCCCTCCAGCCCGGCAGCTTCTGGCTGCCCAGCCCCGCCCGCGCGGCGGCCGGCTTGCTGGCGATCCCGCTGGCCTTCGCGATCAACTTCCTGCTCCAGAGCTCGATCGCCTGCCTCTGCTTCTTCACCGAACGGGCCAGTGCCCTCGAGCGGCTCGTCTACATCCCCTTTGTGTTCCTCTCCGGCCTGGTCGCCCCCCTCGAGATGTTTCCGCCCGCCGCGCGGCGCCTCGCCGAATGGACCCCCTTCCCCTGGATCCTGCGCTTCCCCGCCGCCCTCCTCGCCGGCGAACCCCTCGCCGTCGGTCGCGGCCTGGCGGTGATGGTCGCCTGGATCGCCCTGCTGCTGCCCCTCTGCCTGCTGCTCTGGCGCGCCGGCGTGCGCCGTTACTCCGCCATGGGCGCCTGATGGATACACCCTCCACCTGGCGGCGCCATGCCCTCACCCTGCGGCGCTTCTGGAGCACCGCCCTCGCCAGCCAGAGCGAATACCGCGTCAACCTGCTCTTTGAGCTGCTCGCCACCGCCGGCAACCTCGCCGGCAGCCTGTTTGTGCTCTCCCTCGTCTACGGCCCCGGCCGTCAGCTGGGGGGCTGGAGTTGGGAGGCGGCGCTGGTGGTGCTCGGCATCTACACCCTCCTCGATGGGCTCGCCACCACCCTGTTGCGACCCAACCTGAGCACAATCGTTGCCCACGTGCGCGAAGGCACCCTCGATTTCGTGCTGCTCAAGCCAATCGATTCCCAGTTCTGGCTCTCCACCCGCACCCTCAGCCCCTGGGGCCTCCCCGAGATGCTCATCGGGCTCCTCCTGGCCCTGGTGGCCTCCTGGCAGGCGGGCGCCCGACCCGGGCTGCTGCCCCTCACCGCCGGCGCACTGATGCTCCTCTGCGCCGGCCTGATCCTGTACAGCCTCTGGTTTCTGCTCGCCGCCACCAGCATCTGGTTCGTCAAAACCTGGAACGCCACCGAAGTGCTCCGCGCCGTGCTCGCGGCCGGCCGCTACCCGGTGAGCGCCTATCCCCCCGGCCTGCGCACCTTCTTCACCCTCGTGGTGCCGATCACCTTCCTCACCACCGTGCCCGCCGAAGCCCTGCTCGGTCGCTCCACCAGCGCCTGGCTTGCCCTCTCGCTGGCGGTGGCCGCCGGCTTCCTCCTCTTCTGCCGCGCCTTCTGGCAGTTCGCCCTGCGGTTTTATACCTCTGCCTCCAGCTGAAGGCGAGGAAGACCAGCCAAGAACAAAAAAAGATAGATACTTTTCCCGATGGCACATTTTTCGCAGATACCAGCGTCGAGTCGACTTGGCTGCCTCCGCCAGGCGAATAAAGTTCCGTGAATCAATGGTCCTTTCCATTCGTCTCCGTCGCCAGGAAGGGATGGACTCCAATCCAGCTTGACAGTACTAAACCCAGCACAAATCAGCCATGACAAGCACTCTCTCTGCAGAGGCCATCAACCCAGAGCTCAGCGCCGGGACCCCCAGCGCTCCCGTCGCCATTTTTCAAGGTTGCAACAGCGTCTTTGGCGATGGTCTTTCCACAGCTGTTAGCGGCGATTTCAGCAGCGATGGTGCATACAGCACGGTGCATTGCTCCGTTGCTCTGAGCCTGGAGGAGCTTGCCAAGTCCATCTCCGTCGACCAGTCCCTTTCCGTCGGCTATGGCCCGCTGGCAAGCGTCAGCCAAAAACTCAACTTCATCCACAAACTCCAGATCAGCACCTACAGCCTCACCATCGCGGTTTATGCCAGCAAGGTAATCGATCGACAGAGCCGAGTCGATGTCAGATTCAAGCCAAGCATCACCATTCCCCGCAACGCCGAAGAAGTCAACGAATTCGTTCGCTAC
>JBIPMZ010000310.1:0-3111 GCA_044376165.1 Cyanobium sp. | reverse complement strand
GAGCTGCAAGGGCTCGGATTACGCCCCATTTTCCAGAAGGCTAAACCACCTAGATTTAATTATTTTAAGTTAAGCATACCCCCAAGGGGATTCGAACCCCTGTCGCCTCCGTGAAAGGGAGGTGTCCTAGGCCTCTAGACGATGGGGGCGAGGCCTCAGCCGTGGCTGACGAATTGGACGCTACGGGTTAGGGGGACCCTTCGTCAAGGAAGGGGGGTGGCGGGGGTGGGGTGGGCGGCGGCGGCTCGGGGGCGCTCTGGCCGCTCCAGACCGGCACGGTGAAGTGAAAGCAGGCCCCCTCGCCCGGTTCCGACACCACCCAGATCCGCCCCCCGTGGACTTCCGCGATGCGACGGCAGACGGCCAGGCCGACGCCGTAGCCGGAGGTGCTGCCGGAGGTCTGGGGCAGCCGCACCCGGTCCTGGAAGATCCGTTGCTGCTCCGTTGAGGGGATGCCGGGGCCGCTGTCGCAGATGCTCGCCTGCAGCCACTGGCTGGTGCGATGCCAGAGCGTCAGGGTGACGCGCCCCCCCTCGGGGGTGTATTTCAAGGCGTTTTCCAACAGGTTGAGGAACACCTGGCGCATCCGCCGCTGGTCGGCGTAGACGTCCGGCAGGTCCGCCGGGATGTCCGTGATCAACTCCAGATCCCGGCCCACCCACAGCTTCTCCAGCTCCAGGATGGCCTCGGCCGCCACCTGGCCCAAATCCAAGCGCTGGGGGTTGAACAGGGCCTCCCAGCGGGTGGTGCCCACCTCCAGCAGATCGCTCGAGAGCTCCTCGATGTCCTTCAAGCGGCGCTCCAGCACGTCGCGGAAGCGCAGTTCGTCGATCTGCCCGAGGTTGTGGCTCTGCAGGGCGAGCTTGGCCGCTGTGAGGGGTGTGCGCAGCTCGTGGGCGACCATGCGCAGCAGGCGCTCCTGCACCCCGAGCCTCTCGATCAAGGTCTCGTTCTCCTGGCGGAGCACCAGCAGCTGATCCTCCAGTTGCACCTCCCGCCGGCTGCGGCTGCCGTCGATCTCCGACGGCCGCAGGCTCAGGCCCAGGGAGGTGACCACCCCCATCTGCTGCCAGCGGGGCAGCCAGTTGCGCAGCTGCATCGTCAGGCTGTTGCCGGCGAACACCTGCTTGGGCAGGGGGGAGAGCTTCACCAGGGCGGGGGTGGCCACGAGACGGTGCAGTTCCAGCAGCTCCGGATGGCGAGCCGGATCGGCGATCTCCAGGTGCAGCTCGAAGCCGCAGTCCTCCTGGCGAAGGAAGCTGAGCAGGGCGCGCAGATCCGGGCTGCCCAGGTGGCGGGAGCCCGCCAGCAGCAACAGATCCAGCCGTTGGCGCGACGGGCCCTCCGCGGATCGGGGGCCGGCCTGGCGGGACTTGCGGCTGGTTTGCGGCTCCCCCGCTTCGGGCACCGGCCACGGCGCAACAACACCACTCACCTTATGGGGGCGGGCGAGGTGGTGCCGTTCCCGCTAAGAAGGGAGTGGAGTTTCGGGATCCACAGGCCCCGCCGCCATGAACGACCCCGTCGCCCCCGATTTGCCGCCCGCCCCGGATTTCCCCCTCGCCTCGGCAGCGACCGCTGCGGTGCCGGCGGCTCCCGAGCGGCTCACGATTCCCCGCGTGCCGGTGTTCGTGCCCTCCCCCCCCGGGGCCAAGCCCCCGGAGAGCCGCATCCGTCTCGACAGCAGCCTGCACCGCTGGTTTTCCCGCAACCTGGGCGTCTGGCGCTCCCGCCGCCTCTACTTCTTCGCCGATGACGAGGTGCTGCGGGTGGACATGTTCCTCAAGGTGGAGCTGTTCCACGAGCCGGTCGAAGGGGAGGCGGGGTACCGCTTCACCTGGTGGCCGGAGGAGGAGCACGGTTTTTTTGCCCTCAAGCCCCGCTTCGTGCCGGAGGGCACGATGGAGGCGTTCCTGTGCGGCCACCAGCTGCGCCGCAGCCGCGGCTACCTCTGCGGCTCCCCCACCAAGAGCCGGATCCGCCAGGTGGACGAGCATGAGGTGATCTTCGAGTCCCACTACCTGGAGTGGGACATCGTCGAGCACATTCGCCTGGTGGACCAGGACCGCTACCGGGCGCGCTCCATCTACTCCTGGCGCGACGGCGTCCTGGAGCTTGCCGAGATCCACCACGAAAGCCGGATGGATCCACCGATCGAGCCCCCCAGCCATCTGGGTTGAGGCCAGAGGTCCATAGCCACCCTCTCGGTGGACAGTTGTCAATCAGGGTGCAATCCAGGTGCGTTTGCCCTGAATTCCCTAGCCGTCCTCGCACCTTTGCTTGCGTTGATCGAGAGATTCAGCTTGCTTTTGCTGCCTTTTTGCCTTGGCCATGCTGTTCTAGGCTGGCCAAAATTTTCCCAGGGAATGAAGCCCGCCCTCCCCCGCCCGATTGGCCGTCTCGCCGCCCTGCTGCTGCTCCTCACCCCCATGCTCTTCCCCCTCTCCGCCTCCGCCCAGCAGGCACCCCCCGCGGGCCCGGCCGGAGGAGCCGCTGGAGGGGCTCCCGGCAAGCCCGCCTCCGTGGAGGACGTGAACACCTACATGACCATGGCGGCGATCAACCTCTGCGCCCTCTCCCAGCAGCAGGTGCCCTTCAAGGCGGCCCTCGACGGCAGCGTCTCGATGGTGGCCTTCGCGTTGACCGAGCGGCACGGCAGCCGGCTCGCCGGCTCCGCCAACCCCCTCAGCCGCGATCAGATCATCAACGCCACGGTGGTCGAATCGATCCTCCGCTCCGAGCGTTTCTGCGGCACCAAGCTGCCGGCGGACTGGCGCAAGGAGTACGACAACCTGCTGCCCCAGATCCGCAAATCCCTTACCCCCGCTGGCGGCAAGGCCCCCGGCGCCAAGTGATCCCCAACCCCTTCCGGCGCGCCCCCCAACCCTGATGGCCCCCGTCCATCTCGCCGACTACCGTCCCGCCCCCTACCTCCTGGAGCGCACCGATCTCACGGTGCGCCTCCATGCGGATCACGCCTGCGTCGAGGCCCGGCTGGCCTTCGAACCCAACCCGGCCGCCGAGGGCCCCGACGGACGCACTCCCCCGGGGCCCCTGGAGCTGCTGGGGGTGGACCTCCACACCGAGGCCCTGGCCATCGACGGGAAAGTG
>JBIPMZ010000412.1:0-3115 GCA_044376165.1 Cyanobium sp. | reverse complement strand
TGAGCTGCGCGTGTTGTCGGAAGCACCTGGCGACCACATCGTGTGGCGGGCCAATGAAATGGCGCTGACAGGGCTGATGATCATGGGAGGCGATCCGGCTGCGGTGTCCGGCCTGTCGCCGAGCGGCGAGTTCTTCGTCGAAACAGTCGGCAGCACCGACCGTCTGCCCGAGACCGTGCTCAGGCGCCGCGACGGCTCGTTGGTGGCCCTGCTGGAGCAGGCCGAGAACCGTGCGCTGCCGGTCGACTGGCAGTGGCCCCAGGCGGTGCAGTTAAAGGCGGCCGACGGTGTGACCGACGTGTACGGCCTGCTGTTCCACCCAGTACACGCCGAGGGTGCGGCGGTGCCGCTGATCGACCTGGTGTACGGCGGCCCGCAGGTGTCGTTCGTGCCCAAGACCGCCTTTGCCACCACGCTGCAGCCCGACACCTTCCTCGAGGCCATGGCGTTGGCAACGCTGGGTGCATGGGTGCTTGTGCTGGATGGGCGCGGCACGGCCTGGCGCGAACGCGCCTTCCGGCAGGCGTCCTTCGGGGCGGTGCAGACGGCGTCGAATCTGGAGGACCATATCGCCGCGATCAGGCAGCTGGCAGCGCGGCATCCATCGATCGACCTGGGCCGGGTGGGCATCACTGGCTTTTCAGGGGGCGGCTACCTGACGGCGCTGGCGGCGCTGCGCCACGGCGACTTCTTCAAGGTGGCGGTGGCCGGTGGTGGCAACTACGACCAGGCCTTGTTCTGGCATGGCTGGGGCGAGCGTTACCACGGCCCCTATGACGAGGCCCTGTACCGCGGGCAGGCGGCCAAGACCTACGCCTCGGGTCTGCAGGGCAAGCTGCTGCTGGTGCACGGACTGCTGGACGGTGGCTGCCACCCGGCCGCGCTGTTCCAGCTGGTGCAGGCGCTGATCGAGGCCAATCAGGATGCGGATCTGGTCGTGCTGCCTCGCGCCGCTCACGAGTGGAGCGGCTATGGCCATCGACGCCGCCTGGACTACCTGGTGACGCATCTTTTCGGCCAGTTACCGCCGCCGGCCGCGGCCTTCAGGGATGGGTTCGCGGAGCTGATGTCGCGCCGCTTGGCGAACACGAAACCGCCGCGTCCCTTAGCGGATACGGCACAGGCCGCATTGCCATCCGGTGGCGATGACGGCACCTGATCGCCCCCGCGAGGTTGGGGCGGACGTGAAATTGGCCATGGTGCGATTGCAGACCCCGCTGGGCGACATCCTGATCGAGTTGTTCTTGGACAGGGCGCCGCTGTCGGCCGGGCAGTTCCTGCGCGTTGTCAATGACGAAGGCAACCGGGGCGGGCGCTTCTGGCGCACCGTGCGGCTCGACAACGACCGCGGCGACCCGCCCATCCAGGTGGTGCAGGGCGCAATGGAGGCCGGTGGCGCTGCGCTGCCTTGCGTGGCGCACGAGCCCACGTCGATTACAGGGCTGCGGCACCGGGATGGCACGGTGTCGCTGGCGCGCGCGGAGCCTGGAACCGCCAGTGCGGCGGCTTTCTTCATCTGTGTTGGGGCGCAACCGGCGCTGGACGAGGGTGGGCTGCGCAATCCAGACGGGCTTGGGTTTGCCGCCTTCGGGCAGGTGGTGCAAGGCATGGAGGTGGTGCATGGCATTCACCGAGGCACGACATCGCCACACGCGGAGGTGGCCTATGTGCGTGGCCAGATGCTGGCGTCGCCGGTGGGTTTCACCTTCACCAGGGCAGGGCGCTCGCCATGAGCCAGGAGACCAAGGCGCCGGCATCGGCGTGGTTTGCTCTGGGCGTGCTGGTGGCCGTGTCGATCTTCGCGTCGCTGGACCGTCAAGTGCTGACCATCGCCTTGGAGCCGGTGCGAACGACCTTCTCACTGACGGACTTGCAGATCGGCATGCTGCAGGGCCTGGGGCTCACCCTGGCTGCGGCCGTCGGTGGCATTCCGCTGGCCTGGCTGGCCGACCGCTTCGACCGGCGAGTGGTGCTCTGCCTGTGCGTCTTGGGCTGGTCGGCCGCCACCGCCTGGCGCGGTGTGGCTGCCGACTTCAACGAACTGTTCATGGGCACGGTCGGCTTGGCCTTGGCCGAAGCCGGTCTGGGTCCGATCGTCTACGCCATGATCCCCAGCCTGTTCCGCGGCCGTCAGCGTGCCGCCGCCAACCTGGTTTTCTACACGGCGTCGATGGTGGGCTTTTCGCTGGGCATGGTGTTGGGTGGCCTGGCCTTTGGCTGGGTGCATGCGCAGGTGCTCCTGCTGCCGGCCAGTCTGCAGAGCCTGGAGGCGTGGCGCGTGGTGTTCTTTGCCGTGGCGCTGCCTGGCCCGGTGTTTGCGCTGTTGGTGATGGCGATCCGGGCTGAGCATGGCCGCGCAGCGGCGCCGCCGATGCAGTTGACGCAGCCCCGACCAGCGGGCAACCTGCTGCCGTACCTCCGCAAGCACTGGCGCACGCTGGCTGGCGTCTTTGGCTCTGCGGCCGCTTGCGTCTCAGCCTTCTCTCCCATCATGGCCTGGTTGGCCCCCGTCCTGACCCGCGTGTTCGGTGTGCCGCCGTCCGAGGCGGGTGTGCAACTGGGCGCCGTGCTGGGCGCGGCCAGCCTTGTGGGAATTGGCCTGGCGACGCTGAGCCAGCGGCGCTGGGGCGCACGTTATGGCGACGCGCTGGCCATGCAGACCGGCCAGTACCTCGCCGCAGCCGCACTGTTGCCCGCCGCGCTGCTGGGCGTCGTCGAGTCAGCGCAGTGGGCCCTGGGTGCGGTGTTCGTGCTCGGTGCGTTGGCGGTGGCCTTCAGTGCCCTGCTGCCCGGGCTGTGGCAGGGTATCGCGCCCGCACCGTTGCGGGCACGCGTGATCGCACTGGCCGGCGCTGCGATGGCTGTTTCCGGTGCTGTGGGTCCGCTGGCGGTAGGCGGGGTGTCCGACCTGCTGGCCGACCATCCGAACGGACTGCTGATGGCCATCGCGGCGATCAGCGCGCCGCTGATGCTGCTGAGTGCAGTACTGATGCGCTGGGTGCGCAAGCCGTTGCAAGTGACGCTGGAGCTTGGCCGCCTGCAACAACAGTAAGCGAAGGGCTGCTGATCACACATTGAGCCACGTTGAGCTGCACCAACTGTGTGCCCGCCATGA
>JBIPMZ010000309.1:0-3118 GCA_044376165.1 Cyanobium sp. | reverse complement strand
AGAAGCCGTGCCCAGCGCCGATTTGCGGCCCCTGGATCGGAGCGCACAGGAGCAGGAATGGCGTCGACGGGCGGCGGCCGAAGCGGGGCGACCGTTTGACCTGGGGCGGGATCGCATGATGCGCGCGCTCTTGCTGCGCCTGGCGGATGAGGGGGAAGAGCCAAGCCATGTCCTGCTGCTCACCTTTCATCACATCGCTTCAGACGGCTGGTCGATGGGGGTGTTCTTGCGCGAGTGGGCGGCCCTCTACGACGCGTTCGCCCGGGCCCTGCCCTCCCCCCTGCCGCCCCTGGCGATTCAGTACGCCGACTTTGCCGTCTGGCAGCGCCACCGGTTGCAGGGCGAGGCGCTGGCTCGGCCCCTGGCCTATTGGAAAGCGCAGCTGGCCGGCGCTCCGGTGCTGCTGGCCCTGCCCACCGACCGACCACGGCCGGCCCAACCCACCTTCCAGGGCGCAGACCTGCGCTTCGCGCTCGCCGCCCCCCTGGTTGCGGAGCTGAAGGCCGTCGGCCGTTCGGTCGGGGCGACGCTGTTCATGACGCTGCTGGCCGCCCTGCAGGTGCTGTTGGGGCGCTATAGCCGGCAGGAAGATGTGCTGGTCGGCGCCCCGATCGCCAATCGCACCCAGCCCGAGCTGGAGGCCATGATCGGCTTTTTTGTCAATACGTTGGTGTTGCGGGCCGACCTCTCGGGCAACCCCAGCTTTCTCCACCTCCTGGCGCAGGTGCGCAAGACCACAGAGGAGGCCTACGCCCACCAGGAGGTGCCATTCGAGCGCTTGGTGGAGGAATTGCGGCCGGAGCGGCACTTCAACGCCAACCCCCTGGTGCAGGTGGCTCTCGCCTTGAACAACACCCCGGAGGAACAGCTCCGGTTGACCGGGCTCCACGTTTCCACCCTGCCACCCGCCGCCCCCTCCGTCCGCTTGGATCTGGAGTTGCATCTGTTCGAGACGGCGGACGGGCTGGCGGGCCACTGGGTGTACGCCACCGACCTGTTCGAGGCCACCACCATCGAGCGGATGGCGAACAATTTTGAGTTGCTGCTCCGCACGATTGCCGCGAACCCGGCCCAGAGCCTCAGCGACCTCGCCGTGATCAGCGATCGGGAGCGGCAGCTGGTGCTGCACCAGTGGAATGACACCGCCGTTCCCTATCCTCACGATCAGCTGATCCAGCAGCGTTTTGAGCAGCAGGCCGCGCGCCTGCCCGAGGCCCCCGCCCTGCTGTTTGACGAGGGGCGGCCAGGCTGCCCCCCGCAATGGCTGAGCTACCGCGAACTGAACGAACAGGCCAACCAACTCGCCCATCTTCTGCGCCAGCTCGGCGTGGGGCCGGAGGTGCTGGTGGGCCTCTGCCTCGAGCGCTCACCGCTGCTGGTGGTGGCCCTGTTGGCGGTGCTGAAGGCGGGCGGGGCCTATGTGCCCCTCGACCCGCTTTATCCAGCCGAACGGCTGGCCTTCATGCTGGCCGACGCCGATCCCCGGGTGCTGCTCACCCAGTCGACGCTGCTGGCCCAACTCCCCGAGCACGGGGCCCATTGCCTGTGCCTCGACACCGCGCAGGAGACCCTGGCCCGCCAACCGGTCCACAACCCCACCCCCACCACGACCGCGAACCAGCTCGCCTACGTCATCTACACCTCCGGCACCACCGGCCGCCCCAAGGGGGTGCTGGTGGAGCACCGGGGCTTGGCCAATGTGGCGGAGGCGCAGGCCCGGCTCTTCGGTCTGGGGCCAGGGGAGAAGGTGCTCCAATTTGCCTCGCTCAACTTTGACGCCGCCACGTTTGAGCTCTGGACGGCCCTGGGGGTGGGGGCCACCTTGTGCCTCGGCTCGCGGGAGGCCCTGGCTCCGGGGGAGCCGCTGCACAGCTACCTGGCGCGCCACGGGGTGTCGCTGGCCACCCTGACCCCCTCCACCCTGGCCGCCCTGCCGACGGCCCCGCTGCCGGCCCTGCACACCCTCAACGTCGCCGGGGAAGCCTGCCCGCAGGCGCTCGCGACGGCGTGGGGGGCTGGGCGGCGCTTCTTCAATCTGTACGGCCCCACAGAGGCCACCATCTGGGCCACCCAGATGCGCTACGCCCCCGGCACGACGCTATCTATCGGCATGCCGATCGCAAACACCCAGATCTACATCCTCGATCGCCATGGCCATCCCGCCCCCATCGGGGTGGGAGGTGAGCTGTGCATCGGCGGAGCCGGCGTAGCGCGCGGTTACCGGAACCAACCCAGCCTCAGCGCGGATCGATTTATCGCCAACCCTTTCGGTCCGGGCCGTCTCTATCGGAGCGGTGATCTGGCGTGCTGGCAAGCCGACGGCACCCTCACGTTTTTAGGCCGCATCGACCAGCAGGTCAAGCTGCGGGGCTTCCGCATCGAGCTGGGGGAGATTGAGGCCGCGCTGAGCGCCCATCCGGCCCTGGCGGAAGCGGCGGTCACGCTGGTGGAGGATCAGCCGGGCGAGCCGCGACTGGTGGCGTACATCGTGCCGGGGCAGAGCGATGCCGCCACCCAGGCGGAGCACGTGGCGCAGTGGCAGCACCTCTACGAGCAGACCTACGGGCAGGAGGGCGAGGCAACGGAGGATCCCGGCTTCCGCATCGCCGGTTGGAACAGCAGCTACACCGGCGAGCCGATTCCCGCCCACGAAATGGCCGAATGGGTGGAGGCGAGCGTGGCGGAATTGTTGGCGCTCCAACCGCAGGATGTATTGGAAATCGGCTGCGGATCCGGCTTGCTGCTGGCCCGGGTGGCCCCCGTCTGCCGTCGCTACCTCGGCACCGATGTGGCCTCTGAGGCGGTGGCGCACATTCAGCGCCTGCGCGCCTCCCTGCCCGGCCTGGAGAGCGTGAGCGTGCAGCAACGCCCAGCCGATGATTTCAGCGGCCTGGAGGAGCGCTCCTTTGATCTGGTGATCCTCAACTCTGTGGTGCAATATTTCCCGAGTGTCGAATACCTGTTGCGTGTGCTCGCCGGCGCCCTGCGCGTTCTCAAACCCGGAGGTGTGATCGTGTTGGGTGATGTGCGCAGCCAGGCGCTGCTGGCGGCGTATCACGCCTCCGTGCAGCTGCAGCAAGCACCCGACGATCTGCCGCGGGAGGAGCTGGCGGCGCGG
>JBIPMZ010000357.1:0-3127 GCA_044376165.1 Cyanobium sp. | reverse complement strand
GGATTGTGTCCAAGGCTGATGGCGGACGTGATCGATTGACAACCAACCCTCCAAGGGGTGGTCCAGGCCAGGGCGTAGACCTGAACGTGGGAGGGCGTGCGGCGATGGAGCTGCCGTTGCAAACGCCGGAAGGCCTCGCTTCCTAGGTCCTCCCGGTCAAACGGAAACCGCACCCGGATCACCTGCGCGTCGGGGATCCGACGCTGCCGCTGGTAAAAACTGCCCATGGCCACGCTCAACGGGTTGCTCTCGTTGATCACCAAGGCCAGATGGCGGCGGTCGAGCGGCCCCCCGAACGGACTGTCGGCCTTCGTGAGACCTGGGGGGGCCAGGGGCTGATCCGAGGCCAGCCCAACAGCAAGGCCGAACAGCAAGCCCAGGAGGGTGGCAAGCACAGGCGAGCGCAGCGCAGGAACCATGATGGGAGAGTGGGAGCCTGCTGCGGGGCAGCCTGCAGGGCTGACCCTGGCAACGTAGACGAGGGTAGAAGGCTGGTTTATAAAGGAGGGAATCCAGAGGGTCCTTTTGGCCAGATCGGCGGTTTCCCCTTTGAAAACCCTTTACTGGCGGTTGATCGGGCGCTTTCTCGAGCCCTTCACTTCAGCCAGCCCAGCTCCGAAATTAATCCGGCTTGCGGCGCGTCAGCAGTGGCGGATGCTTGGTGTCAACCTCCTCACAAATCTCATCAGCAGCCTTGGCGAAGGCGGCACTCTCGGTGTCATTTTCCTTGCCGTAAGCCTAATCTCAACGGGAGATCCAGAACAATGGTCCCGGCTTCCTATCCTGCAGCTTATCGGTAGCCTGCCGGGTATCGGGGATCTGTTGCGGGGGTCCCTCCAGTCAAGCGGTGGGCGCAATGTGCTTTTCATCGCGTTGATTGCGTTTGCCTTGGCTCTACAATTGATAGTGGCCCTCGCAGCTTACATGAATTCTGTGAGCGCCGGCATTATCGGCACACGCCTGAGCGTTCAAATCTCTAGTCTATTGCATCGTCGCATTTTATCCCTCAGCTTCAGCTGCGCGAGTCGCTATCGCGTAGGAGATCTACTCAACTATATTCAAACGGGCGGCGAAACAGTCAACGCGCAGATTCAGCTTTCAAACACCCTGTTGATAAGTTTTATTCAATTTATTGTTTACCTGGTCATACTGATAGCTATTTCTCCATGGCTTCTTCTTGTCGCGCTGATCATGGCGATCTGCATGGCCACAGTCCAAAAGCAAGTCCTGCCTCGTCTTCGCTATGCCTCTGACATGATGACCAAAGTCGGCGTGGAACTTGGCAGCCGCCAAACCGAACATATTCAGGGTCTGAGGCTTCTCCATTCATCGGGCGAGCTACGCAATGCCACCCGAGAGACAGATACTCTTTTCCAAGAGTGGGGTCGCCATGGAGTTCGTATGGTAATGGCTTCAAATGTTATTACACCAATCTCCAACTTCCTACCCATTTTTGCCATAGCTTTAATCAGCACAGTGAGCCTCATCTTGCTGAGCGACCGACAAAGTGGTGTACTGCCAAGTTTAGTTACATTCGTTCTCGCCTTACAGCGAATGAATTCCCGCCTTGGCACGATGAACACAATTGCCGTAGGGTACGCCAATAATTCAGCCAAGGTAAGGCGCCTAGACGATATCCTAATCGACAACAACAAACAGTTTGTGCGTATTGGTGGATTACCTTTCTCCGGCCTTAAGCAGGAGATAAGGTTTAACAATGTATCCCTAAGTTATTCCCCCGAGTTGCCGCCAGCGCTCCACGAAATCGACCTAACTATCCCCAAAGGACATACCGTTGCCCTGGTCGGCCCAAGCGGTGCCGGCAAGAGCTCTATGGCAGATCTACTGGTTGGTCTTTACGAACCGACTGAAGGCTCAATCCTCATTGACAATCAAGACTTAACTCAACTTGATCTAACCACATGGCAGCATAGGCTTGGAGTCGTAAGTCAAGATACATTTATGCTGAATACAAGCATTGCGAACAACATTTCCTTTGGCTGTCCTACTGCCACAAGGGAGCAGATTGAGGAAGCGGCTATCAACTCCCAGGCTGCAGGGTTTATTTACTCCATGCCAGATGGTTTTGATACCATAATTGGAGAGCGTGGCTACAGACTCAGCGGCGGGCAGCGACAAAGACTCTCCTTGGCACGAGCCATATTAAGGAATCCAGATCTACTTATTCTCGACGAGGCCACAAGTGCGCTAGACACCCACAGTGAACGATTAGTTCAGCAGGCTATTGAGCGCTTTGAGAGACAACATACGGTACTTGTCATTGCGCACAGGCTAAGCACGATCATTAATGCCGACTTGATTTGCGTAATGGAAAAAGGTAGAATTACCCAGAGGGGTACTCACAGGGACTTGCTCAACTCTTGTGCCACTTATGCACAGCTCTGGCGGCTCCAGGGAGAACAGCACACAGAAGAAGAGAATACAATCACTCTTAAACCTTAGAATATGAATCACTTAAATTATACCCAGCCTAGATCATGATGCAACATGGAACCCATCTTCCGCAAGAGACTTCATCCCCCGAGAATAATGTCTCTAACCATACATCTCGAATGAGCCATGATTGGGTTACTCCTGAAGCCTGGCCTGTAATCCTTTCAAGCAAGTCAGACTCACGGGAGAAAGAAGTCTTGGATTCGTACTCCCTTTTTACATGGGCTTCAACAATATGAAGATTTACCCTAAGCTTTTGCATTGCCTGCGTCACCCAACAGCCCTGCTGCCAGGAGCTCCGCGGGGGATAATAAGAGATATTGACGGCTGGTTAATCAATAGACAGCATGGCGATCCTGTCCTGCTGCGCCAAGGACCTCAGCACGTGAAATGGCCTGATCGAGGGGAAGAAATTCGGACATTGCCGTCCGCAAGAGCAGCTCATCCCAAATTTCCCTTTGAATCTATACCCTGGCGATTACTCGTTACAAGCCCTACAGCTTTGTACAGACTTAAAAAAGCTCGTATAATCGGGCGTGAAGGCACAGTCATTAGTCCAGATAATTGCGTCATAGAAGCATTTACCTATACGGATACTGAAGACAATCTCGCCAGTCACTCAATCTTTCGTCGCCGTCGTTTTCCCAAGCCCAAAGCATTAAGAGGCACCTAT
>JBIPMZ010000308.1:0-3142 GCA_044376165.1 Cyanobium sp. | reverse complement strand
CTCCCTGGGGGTGAGGCCTTCGCTGCGGCGCTGCTCGATCCAGGCCGCCACCTGCTCGGTTTCGCTGTCGGTGTCCTCGCACTCCCGGATGTCGGGCTCCGGACCGTTGAACACGGAGATGGCGCCGCGGCGGTCTTGCACGTTGCCGTCCACGTCGCGGGACTCTGGATCGAGCAGTTGATCGGCCTGGCTGCGGATCTGGTGGGAGGTGCGGTAGTTGATGCGCAGCGTGCGCGAGCGGCCGCGGAGGTCCACGCCGTATTGGGTCCAGGAGAAGGGTTGCTGGAAGATGCGCTGGCCCAGATCCCCGGCGAAGAACAGGGCATCGGGGCCGGTCCCGGCCAGGGCGGCCAGAAGACGGAGCTGGGCAGCGGTGATGTCCTGGCATTCGTCCACCACGATGTGCTGGTAAGGCCTCACGCCGCTGCGGTGGAGCTGCTCCGCGGTGCGATGGAAGAGCTGGTGGGGCGTGATCTGGCCTGAGCGCTCCAGCTCCTGGAGGACGGACTCGAAGCCCTGCCAGAGCAAACGACGCTTGGCCTCGTTGAGGCGGCTCTTGCGGCCCAACCGGCGCACATCGCGGTAGCTGTCCCAGTCGCCCAGCCCGAAGGCATCCACGATCTCGTTGAACTCCTCCACCACGAAAGCCTCGCCATAGACGCGGCTGATCTCGGCCGGTGCGTGGCGTTGAATCAGGGCGCGGAGGTCATCAGCGGCGATGAGCTGATGGTTGCCGAGCTGGGCCGTGTGCATGCGCTCGCCCAGCTCCTGCATGGCCAGCACATCCAGGCGCTCCAGCAGGTGGGGCTCCCCCTGAACCAGGCGATGGAGTTTGTCCTGCAGCAGGGCGGCCAGGGGGTCGGAGAAGGTGGTGAGCAGTACCCGGGCATCGGCGTTGCTGCGGGCCAGGTGCACGGCGCGATGGAGGGCCACCACGGTTTTGCCGGTGCCGGCTGAGCCCTGAACGCGGGTGGGGCCATTGAAGGAACGGCTCACCCAGTCGGCCTGGCTGGGATGGAGGAACACGATCCAGCGTTCCCAGGAGTAGTCCAGCGCCCGAGCCAGCTCCTCGGTACCCGTGAGCACCCGGAAGCGGCGCTGGGCATCGGGGTGCTCGTAGGGATTGGCCTGATCCGGCGGTCGCACCTCCGGTTTTGCGGGTGTGGTGCCGGTGGCCAGATCGATGATCGCTTCGGCAGCCTCTCCGGGAAGGTGGGAGGCGATCACCAGCAGCAGGTCGTCGTCCGCTGTGCGGACATCAGGGATCCACTCGGCCGGAACGCCGTAGCTGAGCAGGTCGGCCTCCGTGAGGTTGGAGAGCGGCCGCTTGGGTTCCGGCGCTGTTGGGGCTGTGGTTGTGGCGATTGCTGGAGCTGTGGCCGCTGCAGTGGCTGCTGGTGCGGGGGGGATCTGGAGAGGGATCTGAATCTCGCGAACGGTTTCGCGGATCTCAACGATCTGGGCGGCACCCGTGACGGGATGGGTTTCGATTTTGCGGCGCGAGGCCCAGTCGTAGGCGGGATCGTGATGGTCGACGTAGCAGAGCATCACGCTGCTCTCGACCCGGTGGAAGATCAATCTGATGTCACGGCTGGCGCGGGCAGACCAGAAGTTCTTGTCCTTGATGTTGTCGAGCCGGTGGCACTGCAGGCCCGGGTTGGACGGGTTGATCTGAAGCTCGAAGGCTGCGAGTTTGGCGGCCTTTTGCTCCTCTCCATTGAGCTTCTCAAGGCTGGATTGGAAGCTGTCTGCCAGGAGGAATGTCATGGGGAACAAAGGAGAGCCATAGGGCGGCTACCAAATGCACTGGAGAGCAGGAAGGGCACGAAGCTTTTCGTCGCCTGTGATCAGCGGCCAGCGACCGTGGAGTGCCGTGGCCGCGATGAGGCGATCCGCAGGATCCCCGTGCTGAAATAAGGGGCTGCGAGAAAGGACGGCGATTTCCGCCGTGATCGGCAAGACATTGAGGCGCAAGGTCTGAAGAAGACGGGAAAGATATTCAATGTCTGGGACATCATCAGGAAGCCGAAGACGACCGCGTTCCTGAAGAAGGGCGATCTCCCAAAGGGAAATATCGGCAATGGCTAGCTGGCCGTCTTGCCGGCCTTTTTCAAGGGCTGCGGCAGCACTCCTGCTGAGCCGAGAGGGAGCATTGGCCCAGAACAGGGGGATGTGGGTGTCACAGATGATTTGCATCGCCACTCCATTCGAGATCAGGAATGGGGCTCACCACGTCACCCAGGCCAACGCGATCACGAAGGCCGAGCAGCCATTGGCGTGCCTCCTCAGCGGGGTCACGCTCTGGCTCGATGCGCGCGATGACCCGTCCACGGGATGTGATCTGCAGATGCTCGCCAGCCTGAACTCGCCTGAGGAAGGCGGGAAGGTTCTGCCGCAGATCGGATACGGAGACCCGAGTCATGCCAGACGGAACCTATTGTACAGAGCAACTGTACACGGCAAAACCGATGCGCGTCGGGTCGCTCAGTGGACAGCTGCGCCATCATCGATGAGCAGTCGTGCAGAGTTGGCATTGCGCTGATGGCTGCGGTGAGCGCTTAATCGGAGCCTGGACAGGAGGTTCAAGGCTTTCTTGACGGGCAGAAGGCGCTTTGATCGAGACCTGGCTGCTCGCGGTCCTGGAAGACGAGGAGTTGCGACAGCACCTGAGGCAGCTCATCAAGGTGGCGTTGGCGACGGACTGGCGGCTGACATGTAGCATTCTACTGCTTTGGCACAGCGAGGCATCTTCGCCCCCTGATCCGTTGGATGGGCATCGTCCATGTTCCTAGATGCCCTCGCAGAGGCGGCGTGATACTACGCGCCCTGGACACAGCTGCAAGCGAAAGGGCCATGGGCGGGGCTCGGGCTTCCATGCAAATGCCTAACTTTACCCTGGGAGGCGATGCACCAGGAGTTTCAATGACAAGCGAAGCGACATTCTTTATGCGGCTAAAGTGCAGTCGCTAGCGATTCTCGAAGCGTTCAGTCGTCCCGGCTGGACCACTTTGGAAGAGTTCCCCAATTGCGGCCATTGAGGTGCCGGAGGGATCCGTTCTAAGCCCGGACGATCTGGGGCTGCTGCTAACGACCAATTGGAACGTGAGACCGGCGGGGGCGAACGCCCAAAGCATTGGGGGTG
>JBIPMZ010000307.1:0-3151 GCA_044376165.1 Cyanobium sp. | reverse complement strand
CTACCGCGCCTACTTCGACCGCCAGAACGCCCGGGTCGGCGGCCACAAGCAGCGGCTCGACGCCCTGCCCCGGGTGATCGCCGCCCCGGGTCTGGGGCTGATCGGCCTCGGGCGATCGGCCCGCGAGGCCGCCGTCACCGCCGACCTGGCCGAAAGCTGGGCCGCCACCCTCCTGGCGGCCGAATCGATCGGGCGCTTCCAGCCGGTGGGGGAAGACGACACCTTTGCCATGGAGTACTGGAGCCTGGAGCAGGCCAAGCTCGGCCGCAGCGCCGAAAAGCCCCTCGCCCGCCACGTGGTGGTGGTGACGGGCGGTGGCGGCGCCATCGGTGCCGCCACCGCCCGGGCCTTTGCCGCCGCCGGGGCGGAGCTGGCGGTGCTGGATCTCCACCTGGACGCCGCCCGGGCCGCGGCAGAGGCCTGCGGCGAGCACGCCCTCGGCCTCGCCTGCGATCTCACCGATCCGGCCCGAGTTCGCGACGCCTTCGCGCAGGTGCAACGGCGCTTCGGCGGCCTCGACATCGTCGTCAGCAACGCCGGTGCCGCCTGGACCGGCCCGATCGCCACCCTTCCCGCCGCAGCCCTGCGCGCCAGCTTCGAGCTCAACCTCTTCGCCCACCAATCCGTCGCCCAGGCGGCGGTGGCCTGCTTCCGCCACCAAGACCAGAGCGCCAGCGCCGACCACAACCCCCTCGGCGGTCAGCTGCTCTTCAACGTGAGCAAGCAGGCCCTCAACCCCGGCCCCAACTTCGGCGCCTACGGCATCGCCAAGGCGGCCCTGCTCGCCCTCATGCGCCAATACGCCCTCGAGGAGGGCGGCGCCGCCATCCGCGCCAACGCCATCAACGCCGACCGCATCCGCTCCGGCCTGCTCGATGACTCCATGATCCGCGAGCGGGCCGCCGCCCGCGGCATCAGCGAGGAGCTCTACATGGCCGGCAACCTGCTGGGCCAGGAGGTGCGCGCCGCCGACGTGGCCGACGCCTTCCTCGCCCTCGCCCGGCTGCCCCGCACCACCGGCGCCGTGCTCACCGTCGATGGCGGCAACGTGGCGGCGATGGTGCGCTAACGCGCCGCCAGCGCCAACCCCAGCCCCGCCGCCAGCACCACCACCGCCCCGCAGAGCGCCGTCCACAACGGCAGCCCCAGGCTTTCCACCAGCAGCGGCATCACCACGGTGATCACCCCGCCGGCCAGCAGGGGCTGGAGCAGCAGCTGCTTGATCGAGAACGGGGTGATCGCATTGCCCTCATCCTCCGGATCCGCCATCGACAGCAGCAGCAGCCCGCTGGCCGCCACCCCCGTGGCCTGCCCGAACTCGATGATGCCCCGCTCAAACCACGGCTCCGGCAGCAGGCGGCGCCCCAGCAGCAACACCACCGCCAGATTCCACACCAGTCCCACGCTGGCCAGCACCGTCAGCGGCAGCCAGTCCCGCGCCAGCAGCGACAGATCGAGGCAGGCGGTGGCCGCTGCGATCAGCAGATCCGCCGACAGCGTGCCGATCCGCCCCTGGATCGCCCCCGACACCCAGCCGGCCCGCCCCGTGCGCTCCAGCAGCAGCCGCATCAGCAGCGACCCCACCAGCGCCAGCGGGAACACCGGCAGGGTGTCGATCACCAGGGTGTAGGCGCCGCCCAGCCGCGCCGCCGGAGCCCGCAGCAACGCCAGCAGCAGCCAGCCGATCCCCACCGCCAGGCCGGTGAGGGCCAGGTTCACCAACCAGGCGGCCACCCGGTCGGCCAGGCCGCCACCCGCGTGGGCGGCGCCGCTTGCCCCGGATCCGGCGGCCTCGGTCGCTGCGGGCCGCGCCGCCTCGGGGGTCGCCACCTCGGGGGTTGCGCGGCCCTGCTTCAACCAGCCCAGGCGGCGGGCCAGCACCACCAGCACGCCCCCCACCGCGGTGGAGGCCAGCAGCCCCACCGTGGCCATCGCCAACCCCAACGCTGTGCCCCCCTCCACCCCCAGCCGCTCGTAGGTGGGGCCCATCGCCGCCGCCGAACCGTGCCCCCCCTCGTAGGCCACCTCGATCAGGCAGGCCATCACCGGGCTGACGTGCAGCAGCGGCTGGAGCACCAGCAGCACCGCCAGCCCCGCCACCAGGTATTGGCCGAAGCCGAGGCAGAGCGCCAGCAGCACCTGGGCCGACAGCGGGCGCCACAGTCCGCCGGGCTGCGGCAGCGGCTTGCCGAGCAGCAACGTGCCGAACACCAGGGTGAGCAGCGCCAGCGGCAGCTGGTCCCACACCTCGATCACCGCCGCCGGGATCAGGGGCAGCGCCCCCACCGGCGCCACCAGCAGGCCCAGGGCGCCGGCGAGCAGGGCCTCCGGGATCCCCCACTTATGGGCCCCGACGCCCCGGGCCAGCACCGTCCCCACGGCCAGCAGCAGCACCAGCAGCGCCATCGCCAACGCGAAGGTGGCCAGGGCGGAAGGGCCCGGCAGAAGCGCGAGCAGGCGCTCCATCACGGCCCGACCTGCCGCGCGAAGAACTCTTCCGTGGCCTCCAGCACCTGGCGCTGCACCGTCCCGTCCCGGAAGCCGTGGCCCTCGCCGGGGAACAGGTGCAGCGCCACGGGCACGCCCCTCTCGCGCAGGGCCAGGGCCAGCCGCTCGCTCTGCGCCGCCGGCACCACCCGGTCGTCGAGGCCATGAAACAAGATCACCGGCGCCTTGATGCGTTCCACATGATGGAGCGGCGAGCGCTGCCGGTAGGTGGCGCTCGCCTGCGGCCAGGGCCCGATCAACGTTTCGAAGTAGCCCGCCTCAAACCGATGCCCCTCCCCCGTCAGGTCCGTCAGGTCGGTGACCGGGTAGCGGCAGGCCCCTGCCCCCAGCACCTCCTCGAAGCACAGCAGCGCCAGCACCGTGAAGCCCGCGGCGCTTCCCCCCTCCATCGCCACCCGCCCCCCGTCCGCCCGGCCTGAGGCCACCACGGCCCGGGCGGCGGCGGCGCAGTCCGCCACGTCCACCACCCCCCAGAGGCCATCGAGGCGCTCGCGGTAGGCGCGCCCGAAGCCGCAGGAGCCGCCGTAGTTCACATCCAGCACGGCCCATCCGCGGCTGGTCCAAAACTGGATGGCGGGATTCAGCCCCGTGCGCGCCATGCCCGTGGGTCCGCTATGGGCGCGGAGCAGCAACGGGCCGGTGG
>JBIPMZ010000046.1:0-11728 GCA_044376165.1 Cyanobium sp. | reverse complement strand
TGTTCGATGACTTTGCTGCCTAGGCCATCCACGTCTAACGCGGCCTTGCTCACCCAATGACGCAACGAGGCAAGTAAAATCGCGGGGCAGCTGCTATTAATGCACCGCGTGGCGGATTCCCCTTCCTCGCGAACTAGCTTTGAGCGGCATTTTGGACAGAGTCTAGGCAGTTCGGCCCGCCTTGCTTCTTTGGGCCTTAGTTCAACAAGAACTCGCACCACCTCGGGGATGACTTCTCCGGCTTTGCGAATCACGATATTGTCGCCGATGTGCAGATCTAGTTCTGCCACTTGATCTGCATTGTGCAATGTAGCTCGGCTAACTGTGCTTCCGGCAAGGGGAACAGGCTCAAATTCGGCTACGGGAGTCACTACGCCTGTGCGCCCAACTTGGCTGGTCAATCGCAGGAGCCTACTGGGTGCCTCCTCAGGTTTGTACTTCAGGGCAATGGCCCAACGCGGGTGGGTATCTGTGAAGTCAAGGTCCGCTTGCAGGCGTAAGTCATCGAGCTTTACCACTACTCCGTCGGTCGCGTAGGGAAGGCCGCGGCGCCTTTCTTCCCAGGCATGGAAGAAGGCCTCCACCGCCGCTAGATCGGGCAGCCGCTCGGCATTTGGATTGACTCGAAAGCCGACATGCTGCAGCCACTGCAGGGACTCCCATTGGCTGGCCGGCACGGCGGGGTCTCCCCTCTCCGGCCGCCAATCCGGGGGTAGGTGCACGGTGTAGGCGAAGAAGTCCAGGCGTCGCTCCGCCACCACCTTCGGGTCGAGCTGCCGCAACGTTCCGGCGCAGGCATTGCGGGGGTTGGCGAACAGGGCCTCCCCACGTCGCTCCCGGTCGGCATTGATGGCCGTGAACGCGGCCTCAGGGATCAGGGCCTCCCCCCGCACCTCCACCCAGGCCGGTGGTTGCTCCAGCTGGAGCCGCAGGGGAACGCTTTGGATCGTGCGCACGTTCGCGGTGATTTCCTCGCCCCGCTCGCCGTCGCCCCGGGTAGCTGCCCGCACCAGAAGGCCACCCTCGTAGCTGAGGGCCAGGGCGCTGCCATCGATCTTCAGCTCCCCCACCATCGCCAGCTCGGCGTCTGGCGCGAGGTCCAGTCCCCTCTGGCAGCGCTGGTACCAATCCTCCAGGTCGTCGAGGTTGAAACCATTCTTCAAGCTGTAAAGAGGGATCCGGTGCTCCACGGACGTGAACCCCTCCGCCGGCGTCCCCCCCACCCGCTGGGTGGGGCTGTCCGGGCGGATCAGCTCCGGGTGGGCCGCCTCCAGCCCCTCCAGCTCCCGGTAGAGCTGGTCGTAGACCGGGTCCTCCAGGAACGGAGCGTCGAGCACGTAGTAGGCGTGGGCGGCCCGCTGCAGCAGGTCGCGCAGCTCGCCCGCGCGGCCCTCCGGTCCCGGCGTCGGCGGCCGCGGCACCCCGCTCACGCCGCCGCCGGTTTCTGGATGCGGTCGACCCGCCAGGCGTCGTCCACCTTGACGAACGTGAAATCAAGGGGCAGCTCTTCGTTGCCCTCCGCCTTGAGCTTCACCGTCAGGATGATCTGATCCTCCTGCAGGCGCGGCCGGCCAGACTTGAGGTTGCGGTACTTGTTCAGCTGCAGCCCCGCCAGGAAGCGGATGAACTGCTGGCGGTTCACGTGGGAGCGGTAGTTCTTGGTGGTCAGCAGGTAGGCGCCATCCACCTGACCGGCCGCCACCTGGTTGAAGAACTGCTTGAGCAGCGGGTTGATGCCGCGGGCGCTGAGCACCAGCTTCACCGCCGTGATCGTCCAGTAGACGAGCAGGGCGGTGGCACCGGCCAGCAGGGCCTTGGTGCCGAGGGTGCGAGCCAGGCTCCAGTCCATGGCGGATCAGCGGGCGTTCGTCGCCAGAGTCTGCCCGAAGACACCACCCGGGCGTCGGGCTGGCGATGATGCGGCGCGCGGAGCCCCCCTCCCCGTGCCGCTCGAACCCCTGCTGCCCCTTTTCCACCGCCTCAACCGAGAGCACTTCGATGGCAGCCTGGCGGTGGCGGGAAGGCCGCTGGTGGCCCTCCGCTGGAGTGACGGGCGCCTCACCCGCACCGCTGGCCTCTACCGGCGCGGTGTCGACGGCCGGGGTCAGGAGCTGTGCGAGATCGTGCTGTCGCGGCCCCTGCTGGAGCCGCTGCCCCGCCAGGCCACCCTCGGCACCCTCTGTCACGAGATGATCCATGCCTGGATCGACCGGGTGCTGGGGGCCCGGGAGGTGCATGGCCCCCTCTTCCGCTCCCGCATGGCGGCGATCAACGCCGCGCAGGGGGAATTCGAGGTGACCCTCCGCCACCGCTACCCCGTGCCGGTGGAGACCGCCCGCTGGCTCGCCCGCTGCCCCCGTTGCGGCCTCACCTCCCCCTACCGGCGCCGGCGCCGCAACCTGGCCTGCCGTCCCTGCTGTGAACGCCACCACGGGGGCCGCTGGCACGCCAGCTGCCTGCTGGT
Source organism: Cyanobium sp. (assembly GCA_044376165.1). Taxonomy (GTDB): domain Bacteria; phylum Cyanobacteriota; class Cyanobacteriia; order PCC-6307; family Cyanobiaceae; genus Cyanobium. The sequence continues at coordinate 9,264 of JBIPMZ010000046.1, read as the reverse complement.
GTTTGAGCCAAACGCCGCCTAGATTTGCTGGCCCTGTACCCCCGTTGTGCTGCTCACCTTCCTCTGGAGCCTGGAGTGGGGCGGGCTCACGATCGCCCTGGTGGGCCTGGGCCGCGAGCGCTGGCGGGCGGGACGCCACCCGGTGCCGCGCCGCTGAGCGGGGCTGGGGCCGCTACCTTGGCGAGATGGTGCGATATGGCGGCGACCCCGATTTCCGGGATCCGCGCGGCGAGCGCGGCACCGGCTCCTTCGAGCAGCGTCTCGACCGCTGGGTCAGCGCGGGCCGCCAGCTGGTGGACGGCGTTGCCGGAGCGCGGCCGGGCTCCCGGGCAGCGGCCCGTCCCGGGGGTCTGGGCCGCTGGCTGGAGGAACGGGTGGATTGGCTGCTCGAAGACGGCGACGACTGGCGCGAGCCCTGGCAAGAGGCCCCGCCGCCCGCCACCCCTGCGCCCCCCCTCCGCCCTGCGCCCCTGTCCCAACGCTCTGGGCCCTTGTCTTCCCCGCCTCGGCGCCGCAGCCTGGAGGCCATCTCCCGCCGCGCTTCCCGGCCAGCACCATCCGAGCAGGCCTCGCCCGGGCCCGCCCCGCTCGCCGGGGAGGAGCCTTCGCCCCCCGCCTCGGCAGGCGACTGGCCGGAGGACAGCAGTTTCACGCTGCCCCGCTGGCAACGCCCGGCGCCGAGCTCCCCTTCCTTTGACGACCGCGCCGCCCAAGCTCCCGCCCCACCCCCGGCGCGGGCCGGGCGCCCCCTGCCCCGCTCCACCCGGCGCCGACCCTGACGCGCGGGCAGCGGCTGACTACGGTGGAGGCAGTGCAGATCGACGTTTGGCGTCCTGGAGCCGATGAGCAGCCTGGTGGTGGTGGGGTTTCCGACAGCCGCGGAAGCCGAGGAGGTGCGGCGTGAGCTGGTGGACATTCAGCGCGAGCAACTCCTCTCCCTCGAGGACGCCGTGGTGGTGGAGCGGGACGCCGACGGCATCGTGCACCTGCGCCAGGCCGTGAACCTCCCCGCTGCCGGGGCGGTGGGCGGCGGATTTTGGGGGCTGCTGGTGGGGATGCTGTTTCTCAACCCCCTGTTGGGCGGAGCGGTGGGGATGGGCCTCGGCGCCGTCTCCGGCCTCGTCACCGACCTGGGCATCAACGACGACTTTTTGCGCGAGGTGGGCAGCACCCTCCCGAACGGTGGCGCCGCCCTTTGCCTGCTCCTCCGGGAGGCCACCCCCGATCGGGTGGTGGAGCGCCTGCGGGCCCATGCCCCCCACGCGAAGCTGCTGCGCACCAACCTCAGTCACACGGACGAAGATCAGCTGCGGGCACTGCTCGAGAAAGCGAGCAAGCAGGCGGAGGCGTTGCGTCTTTCCTGAGCAGCGACACCTGAAAACTGCAGCCGCGCTGGCGCAGCTCCCGATTCACCGGTGCCACCAGCTCGCGGGGCAGATCGCCGGCCATCTCCTCCGCGGAGGTGGCGATGCCGGGGGAGCCCTGCTGCAGGTCGCTGAGCAGGTCGGCCCAGAGGGAAACGAGGCGCCGCTGCTGCCGCGCTTGGTCGGCCGGAGAAGGGAGGGAATCCTGTCGGGGGGGCGGGTCGCCGGTGCTGTGGAGTCTGGCGGCGCTGCGGCGAAGGGGGTGACGGCCAGAGGGGGCCATGGTGGGGGTTGCGGATCCCTGCATGCTGGCGACGTCCCCAGAACCGTCAATCCGTCGACAACTCACTGTGATGAGATGCGATTATTGTTAAGCGATGGGATCTAGAGGGTTTTGATCGGGCGGGGCCCCGTCGAGGCCGGACCCAGCCAGCGCTCCAGGGCCGGGGAGAACACCTCCCGGATCACCGTCAGCTCCCTCCCCTGGCGGAAGAAGCGGTAGTGCCGGCTCCAGAAGGGCCCGTCACAGCGGAAGCGCTCCTTCAGCCACGGCGCTTCCACCTGGCCCAGACCGTCCACCTCTCGAAACAGCTCGGCCCGTCCCGCCGTGAGGCTGCGCCAGATCGGTTGGCGTTGGTCCTGCAGATGGGCCTCCGCTTCCCGCTGATTCCACCAGCTCTCCGCCCAGCCGAGGGTCTGCCCGCCGCAGTTGAGCCACACCTGCCGCCGCAGCAGCGGAGGCTCCAGTTCGGCCACTTGCTCGGGCGCCGCCGGATCCCGGCCCCCCTCGGGCCCCATGGCGATCAGCTCCACCTCCAGCGGATGGCCCGTCAGCAACTGGAGATGACGGGTGGGGCTGCCGTCCCCCAGGAGCAGCAGCTTCCACGCCCCGCTCAGCTCGCGCCCGGCCCTGGCCTCCAGCACCTCCCCCAGGGGCGCCTGCCAGAGCGAGCGGGGGGAGGCGATCAACCGCGACGGGGCGGCGAGCATCAGGGGCTCCGGGGCGGTCGGGTGCTGAGCCTAGGGAGGCTGACGGGGGGGACGCGCTCAGTTGCCGGTGCTGATCGACACGCGGCGCACCTCGCCGTCCCGCTCGATCTCCGCCGTATCGCTGCTGGCGGCGCGGAGCCTCCAGCCGCTGGTGCCGATGGCTTCGCCAACCCCGACGCTGGTGGTGACCGGCCCCAGCTGGAAGATCGCCGAGCCGGACCTGCCGGCCGCCGCCACCACCCCCACCAGCACCGGTGTCGGTGTCGGCGGCGGCGCGGGGGCGGGGGCGGGCGCGGCGGCCGGGGCCAGGCGCGGGCTCAGCGGCACCCGCAGGAGCGGGGCGGCGGGGCGTTCCGAATCCGGAAGCTGGGATAGCTCCTCGATCCAGGGTTCCTGCGGCGGCGGCGGCAGCTCGTCCCCCGCCGGGGCGGCGCCCCCCCCTGCGCCGGGCGGGAGGGCCACCGGCGCGGGGGCCGGCAGCGGGGCGGCGGCGGGGGCCGGGTTGGCGGGCCCCAGGCTGCGCAGCCGCTCCACCAGCAGCAGGTTGCGCTCCTGGCGCAGGTTTTGCTGCACCTGGTTCCAGGAGGCGATGGTGAGCACGGTGCTGATTGCGCTCACCATGCACACCCCTCCCAGCAGGGAGAGCAGCAGCACCGGGGTTTCGCGCGGGCGCTTGGGGTGGGCCTGGCCCGCTCCGGCCGTGGAGGTCGCCGTTGGCACCGGGGTCAGCCGGCGGCGGCCGGGCGCCGCCGGCGGGTCGTTCACCGGCAGGTCGATGGTGGCGTCCGGATCCAAGATCCGGTTCATCATCTGCTCCGCCTTCAGCTCCCAATAGGCGCGCGAAGTGGGGATGCCGCGCAAGGGCTGGCGGGGACGCGGGCGGGCCTCCTGGCCGGCCTCCTGGCCAGAGTTCTCCCCCCGGTTGAGCCGGGCGGATGCGCCGGTGGGGCGTTGGGAAAAACGTTCGTTCACCACAACGGCGCCGCAGTCGGGATGCGCCAAGGTACCGGACACCGGCGCGGCGGACCAGGGCGACGGCAGGGTCCCCGGGCCGGAGCTACAACGGGTCCACCCTTCTCCGGCCGCTGGTGGGACCCCTCAACCTTCCGGATGCGTCTGCGGAATCCCCGGGGGCCCAAAGGCAGCGGCTGCTGGTGATGCCCGACGACGGGGCCGAGGCGGTGGTGGCCCTGATCGAGGAAGCCCGCGAGAGCCTCAGGCTCAAGCAGTTCAAGCTGCAATCCCTGGCGATCGAGCAGGCCCTGCTGCGGGCCCACCAACGCGGCGTGCGGGTGCGGGTGATGCTCAACCCCCACACCTCCGGCGGCGACCGCTGGAACGACGAGGCCTACGCCCGCCTCGGCAGCGGGGGGATCGAGGTGGCCTGGACCAGCGAGGCCTTCCCCGTCACCCACGAGAAGTCGCTGGTGGTGGACCGGTGCAGCGCCCTGATCGCCACCTTCAACCTCAGCGACAAATACTTCACGCAAACCCGCGATTACGGCGTTGTCAGCCACGCGCCGGCGGTGGTGGAGCAGGTGATCGCCGGGTTCGAGGCCGACTGGGATCGGGTGGCCTTCCAGCCGGATCTGGGGGTGGGTCTGGTGTGGAGCAACCTGCACAGCCGCGGCCAGCTGGCCCGCATCCTCGACATGGCGCGGCAAACCCTCTGGATCCAGCATCCGAAGGTGGTGGATGCCGTGATCCTCGACCGCATCGTGGCCGCCCGGGAGCGGGGCGTGAAGGTGCGCTTCCTCTGCGGCGGCAAGCACGGCATCTCCGACTGGGACATCTACGACACCTTTGCCTCCCTGCGGGTGATGAGCCGTTTCGGGGTGAAGGTGCGGCGTCAGAAGCGTCCCAAGCTGCACGCCAAGCTCTTACTCGCCGATGGGCGCTACGCCCAGACCGGCTCGATGAACCTCGATCGCAGCGCCTTCGACCTGCGGCGGGAGCTGGGGATCGAATCGGATGCCCCGGAGGTGGTGGCTCGCCTGCGGGCCTGCTTCGAAGCCGACTGGGGGGCGGCCGACCCCTACCACGCGCCCGACCCCCTTGAGCCCAGCTTGCACGAAGCCGGGGAGCTGCCGCCCGATCCCCACTTCGTTCATGACTGAGCCCGCCCCGCCCCTGGCCCCGCCGCCCCCACCATCTACGCCGCCGGGCCTCGGCGAGCTGTTTCGCGGCATGCTCCAGGTGGCCCTCTCCTCCTTCGGCGGCGGCCTCTCGGCCTGGAGCCAGCGCATCGTGGTGGACCAGCGCCACTGGCTCAGCGACCCCCAGTTCCTCACCGGCCTCACCGTGGCCCGCCTGCTGCCCGGTCCGAACCAGATCAACCTGGCGGTGTTCATCGGCGCCGGTTTCCGCGGGCTGCCCGGCGCCCTGGCGGCCCTGGCCGGCATGCTCCTGCTCCCCTTCACCCTGCTGATGGGCCTGGGGGTGGCCTACTTCACCTTCCATGAGCTCCCGGCCGTGGATCGGGTTCTGGCCGGGGTGGTGGCCGCGGCGGCGGGCATGGCCCTCTCGATGGGCGTTCGCCTCCTGGGGCCCTACCGCCGCGATCCCTTCGCCCTGGCGATGGCCATCGCGGTGTTTCTCGCCCTGGCCTGGGGTCACCTGCGCCTGATCCCGGTGATCCTGGTGAGCGCGCCCCTTTCGATGGCCTGGTACTGGCCCCGCCACCCCCCGCGTCCCTCCCGATGACAGCGCTGCTTGCCGCGGCGGCCTGCCATCCCGCCCCCCTCAGCGACCTCGGCACCCTGCTGCAGGTGCTGGGTCAGTTTCTGGCCCTTTCGCTTTTCTCCCTGGGGGGGGGCAACACCCTGTTGGCGGAGTACCACCACCTGGTGGTGGACACCTACTGCTGGCTCAGCGATGCCCAGTTCGCCGACCTCTATGCCCTGGCGGAGGCGGCGCCAGGGCCCAGCTCGATGATCGTGGGCCTGCTGGGGCTCGGCGCCGGCTGGCAACACGGGCCCTTCTGGGCCCTGCTGACGGCCTACGGCGCCGAGGCCGCCGTCCTGCTCCCCTCCACCCTGCTGATGGTGGCCGCCAGCCTGAGCTGGAAGCGAATGGAGTCCTCCCCCTGGCGGATCGCCTTCGAGCGGGGCCTGGGCCCGGTGACCCTCGGCATCCTCTTCGCGGTGGGGCTGAAGATTGTGCGCACCGCCGACCACAATCTCGCCGGCGTGCTGGTGTCGGTTGTGGTGTGCGGCCTGATGCTGCGCAGCCGCTGGTCACCGCTGTGGTTCATGGCCGCCGCCGGTGTGCTCGGCGGTTTGGGGATCATTCAGCGCTGAGCGCCGCTGCAGCTCCAGCCAGAGCAGCAGGGCGGTGACATCGGCCGGGCTCACGCCGGGGATGCGGCCGGCCTGGCCAAGGGTGCGCGGCTGGACCACCGCCAGTTTCTCCCGTGCCTCGGCGGAGAGGGTGCCGATCTGGGCCCAGGGAATCCCCGCCGGGATCGGCCGTTGCTGGGCGCGCTGCACCTGCTCGATCTGTTGGCGCTGGCGGGCCAGGTAGCCGCTGTACTTGATGTCGATCTCGGCGCCTTCTCGCACCTCCGCCGGCAGGGCGGGGTCGGCCAGGCCGTGGGCCACCAGGTCGGCGGCGTGGAAGCCGGGGCGGCGCAGCAGGTCGGCCAGGGTGATCGAGCCCCGGATCGCCGCTCCGCTCTGGGCCTCCACAGCCGCGGCGGCCGGATCACCGGCCTTGAGGCGCTCCGCTTCGAGCCGGCGGGTCTCCGCCTCGATCGCCGCCTGCTTGGTGGTGAAGATCTGCCAGCGGCGGTCGTCGATCAGGCCCAGCTCGCGGCCGAGGGGGGTGAGCCGCCGGTCGGCGTTGTCGCCCCGCAGCACCAGGCGGTATTCGCTGCGGCTGGTGAGCACCCGGTAGGGCTCGCGCAGATCCCGGGTCACCAGATCGTCTACCAATGTGCCGATGTAGCTGCCCTCCCGGGGGAAGGTCACGGGCTCCTGGCCGCCGAGAAGGCGCGCTGCGTTCAGCCCCGCCACCAGCCCCTGGGCGGCCGCCTCCTCGTAGCCGGTGGTGCCGTTGAGCTGACCGGCGCAGAACAGGCCGGCCACCGCCCGGGTCTCCAGCCAGGGGGTGAGCTGGGTGGCGGGCAGGTAGTCGTAGTCGACGGCGTAGGCGGGGCGGAGCATCACGCACCGCTCCAGGCCCGGCAGGGTGCGGAGCAGCTCCAGCTGCAGCCGCTCCGGCAGACCGGTGGAGAAGCCCTGCACGTAGAGCTCCGGGGTGTCGCGTCCCTCCGGCTCCAGGAAGATCTGGTGGCTGTCCTTGTCGGCAAACCGCACGATCTTGTCCTCGATCGAGGGGCAGTAGCGCGGGCCGGCGCTGTCGAGGTGGCCGCCGTAGATCGGGGTGAGGTGCAGGTTGGCGCGGATCAGGCGGTGGGTGGCTTCGGTGGTGCGGGTGAGGTGGCAGGCCATCGGCTCGCTGCTCACCCAGGCGGCTGGATCGAAGGAGAAGAAGCGGTCCGGGGCGTCGCTGGGCTGCTCCTCCAGCCGGTCGAGGGCGACGCTGCGGCGATCGACCCGCGCCGGCGTGCCGGTTTTGAGGCGGCCGGTGCGCAGTCCCAGGGCCTGGAGCGCTTCGGTGAGCCCCTCGGCGGCGGGTTCGCCGGCCCGACCCGCGGGCATGGAGCGGTCGCCCACCCAGATCCGGCCCCCCAGGAAGGTGCCGGTGGTGAGCACCACGGCGCCGGCCGCGTACACGCTGCCGAAATAGGTGCGCACACCGATGGCGCGGCAGCCGGGCCGGCCATCGGCCGAGGGGCCGGCCTGGGGGTCCCCCTCGATCTCCAGGCCGGTGACCATCGCCTCCCGCAGGGCCAGGTTGGGGGTGTGCTGCAGCAGTTGCAGCATCTGACGGGAGTACTGGCGCTTGTCGGTCTGCGCCCGCAGGGCCCAGACGGCGGGGCCGCGGCTGGCGTTGAGCACCCGCTTCTGCAGGGTGGTGGCGTCGGCGAGGCGGCCGATCACGCCGCCGAGGGCATCCACCTCGTGCACCAGCTGGCTCTTGGCCGGCCCCCCCACCGCCGGATTGCAGGGTTGCCAAGCGATGCGATCGAGATTGAGGGCGAACAGGGCCGTGCTCAGCCCGAGGCGCGCCGCGGTGATCGCCGCCTCGCAGCCGGCGTGGCCGCCGCCGACCACAATCAGGTCGAAGCGTTCGGTGGGGGGGGAGCGGAAGGGGTCCATCCCACCATTTTCCCGCAAGGACCCTCGGGCGGCGTACCTCCGCCCGCCATCATGGGGCGAGGAGCAACCCGCCAGGCCCACCCCGAACGCGATGAAAGTCTCCCTCCTTTGTCGGCGGCCGATCGAAGGATTTTATAGTTTAGAGAGCTATTTTGAGCGAATTTATCGGTCGCTGCTTGAGCTTGGTGTGGATGTGGATGTAAATGTTTCTCCCTATGTAAGCCAGGGGCTGCGCAACCGGTTGAAGATCATTCGCTTTGCCCGCGAGCACCAGGCGGAGATCACGCACATCAGCGGAGATATCCATTTCGCGGCCCTCGGCACCGATCCAGCCCGCACCGTCGTGACGGTTCATGATTGCGGGAGATTGCATCAACTGCGGGGCCTGCCGCGCGAAGTCCTGCGCCAGTTCTGGTTTCAGCAGCCGCTGCAACGCGCCGCTGCGGTCACGGTGACTTCCGATGCCGTGAAGGAGGATCTGCTCCGCTGGGTACCGCGCCTCGACCCCCGCCGCCTCCACGTGGTGCCCGTCTGCATCTCCCCCCAATTCACCTATGCCCCCGCCCCCTTCAACAGGAGCCATCCCCGCATCCTGCAGGTCGGAACCTCCGCCAACAAAAACATTCCCCGTCTGGTCGAGGCGCTGCATGGGCTAGAGGTCACACTCGTTCTGATCGGCCGGCTCACGGCTGAACTCAAGCAGCTGCTGGCTGAACAGCAGATCCGCTACGAAAACCACTGCGGCATTGACGAGTCTGAGGTTTTAGCTCTGTACCGCACAGCTGATCTGGTGGCTTTCGCCTCCACCCTGGAGGGATTTGGGATGCCGATTCTCGAAGCCCAGGCCGTGGGGCGGCCGGTGCTGACCAGCAACTGCACCTCCATGCCCGCAGTTGCCGGCGATGCGGCCGTCCTGGTGGATCCCACCTCCGTAGCGTCGATCCGCGAGGGCTTGCTGCGTCTGATCGAGGATGACACCTACCGCAACGAGCTGATCGCACGCGGACGCCAGAACGTCAAGCGCTTTGACAGCCAGGCGATTGCGCAGCGCTATCTCGACGTGTATCACGCGGTGCTCCGAGGGTTGTGAGGTGCAAAGAATTTTCCACAATTACTTCTGCGTCGCGGCGATGCAGCGCCCCTGTGCCACGGCCGCAGCTGGCCCATGTGAAAGCTGGAGCGGGTGGCCAGAAAGCGCACGCGATCCTGAACGGGGCGACAAAGGTGCCGGGCGGTCCGCAGCGCCTCGGCATTGGGGTCCACCGTCTCCAACTGGCAGGCCGGCACCAGGGCGGGAATCACATAAGGGCGAGCACCTCGGCGTCGAGGGGAGCCTCCGGATCCCGATCCGGTGCCGCCAGGGCCGCCAGCGGATCGCTGACGACCGCCCGCGTCGGCGCCAGCAGGTGTTCGTAGAGCTTGTCGATCAGGGTTTCCGCCGCGGCGGCCCAGGAGAAGCGCTGGTGGATCCTGCGCGCATTCCCCTCCGCCTGCTCCCGCACCGCCCACCAATTTTCGTACACCTGACGCATCTGCCGCGCCAGGGACGGGACGCTGGGGGTGGCCCAGCGGGCCGGCCGCTCGGGGCGGAAGCTGTGAAAGCGCAGGAAGTCGGGCGCGTGGATCTCCTCAAGCTGGTACTCAATCCGGCTGAAGCTCTGCCGGCAGTACTGCAGATACTGCAAGGG